>DATARJ010000106.1:0-1686 GCA_036264205.1 Methylocella sp. | reverse complement strand
ACTTGCCTATCCGAGTATCGATCCGGTGCTGATCACGATCGGACCCTTGCCAATCCGCTGGTATGCTTTGGCCTATATCGCCGGGCTCGTGCTCGGCTGGGCCTATGCGCGGGCATTGGTGCAGAAAAAGGCTTTCTGGGGCGGCGCGGCGCCGCTCGATCCCTTGGACATTGATGACCTCCTCGTCTATGCGGCGATGGGGGTCATTCTCGGCGGACGGCTCGGCTATGTGCTATTCTACAATGCGGGATTTTATCTTGCGCATCCGGCCGAGATTTTCGCCGTTTGGAAAGGCGGCATGTCGTTTCACGGCGGACTCGCCGGAACCGCGCTCGCGATTTACGTCCTTGCCACGCGCAAGAAAATTTCGGTGCTGAGCCTTGCCGATGTTTGCGCCGCCGCGGTTCCGGTCGGGCTATTTCTCGGCCGCATCGCGAATTTCATCAAGCCGGAACTTTGGGGACGCCCGACCGGCGTGCCTTGGGCGATGGTTTTTCCCGGCGCCGGGCCGTTTCCGCGGCACCCGAGCCAACTCTATGAGGCAGGCCTCGAAGGGGTTGTTCTCTTCGTCGCGCTTTATATCGCGGTTCATTTGGGCGCGCTGCGGCGCCCGGGTCTCGTCAGCGGGCTTTTTGCCGCCGGTTACGGTATCGCGCGAATCGCATGCGAATTTTTTCGCGAACCGGACCCACAGCTGGGCTTTCTTTTCGGCGGCGCGACCATGGGCATGCTGTTGTCGCTGCCTTTGATCGCGGCAGGCATTGTTTTTATTATCCGCGCCTGCCGCCAGCCGGCGGGTCCGGCATGAATAGCCCCGCATGAACCCGCTTGAAAAACTTATCCGGGAAATGATCGCCGAGAACGGGCCAATGAGCCTCGAGACTTATATGACCCTTGCGCTGGCGCATCCGGTGCACGGCTATTACAGCTCCAAAATGCCGTTGGGAGAGAGCGGCGATTTCATCACCGCGCCGGAGATCAGCCAGATGTTCGGTGAATTGATTGGCCTGTGGTGCGTCGCGGTCTGGCGCGCCATCGACGAACCCAGGCCCATTCTGCTCGCCGAATTGGGGCCTGGGCGCGGCTGTTTGATCGCGGACGCCTTACGCGCGGCCCGGATCGCGCCGGATTTCCTTGGAGCACTCGATCTGAATCTCATCGAGATAAGCGAGGTTTTGCAACGATGGCAGCGCGGGGCGCTGAAAGATTCGCCTGTTGCGGCGAGGTGGCACAAGACCGCGGAGGAACTGCCCGGTGGGCCCGCGATCATCGTCGCCAATGAATTTTTCGATTGCCTGCCGGTGCGCCATTTCGTTCGCAGCAAGGATGGCTGGCACGAAAGGCTCGTCGGACTAGATGGCGAAGGGCGCTTGTGTTTTGGGCTTGCGCCGGACGCCGAACCTGGCCTTGCACTCGCGGGCGAACCTGGGCAAGTCGTCGAAGTTGGTTATGCGGCCGCACATTTGATGACGACACTTGCGGCGCGCATTGCCGCACAGGGCGGCGCGCTCCTCGTCATCGACTACGGCTACGACACGCCCGGGTGCGGCGAAACCTTGCAGGCGGTGAAGCGGCATCGTTTTGCCGATCCCTTGCGCGATCCTGGCGAAGCCGATCTCACTGCGCATGTCGATTTCTGCGGCCTTTCCCGGGCGGCGCGCGCGGCGGGCGCTAGAGCCCATGGCC
>DATARJ010000343.1:0-1608 GCA_036264205.1 Methylocella sp. | reverse complement strand
ATTGTGGGATTCATAGGCGCAATCTGATCCGCCCCCGCGATAGCGGGGGAGGGGGACCGCCCGCGAGGCGGAGAGGGGGCGCGGGCGGCAACGTAATTTCGATAATGCAAGGTCGAGCGCTGACTATGAGCTCGATGAATCATTTCACACCCCGAGTGAATCAAACTTGTCTCCTGCGCCCCCTCCACCACGGTTCGCTCGCTTCGCGAGCTCCAGTGGTCCCCCTCCCCCGCTATCGCGGGGGCGGATGGTGCAAGCGGCCTCATTCTCGCGACGCATGTGCGCCCGAGGTTTGCCGACCAAAGCCACCAAGCCAGTGCCTCCAAAAAAATAAGGGGAGGCGGAGCGCCGAAAAGGCGCAACTGTCCCGTGGGGCCACGCCACGCCAACAGATGTTGTCACCTGTTCGCGCTTCGGGCGCGGCCGCGCGCTGATCGCAGCGCGCTCGCCTTTCGGCGCTCCACCGCGGCTCTCGCCTCGGCCAATTGCCGAGGTTCGATCCAGGCCGCGCTTCGCGCGATGCAGTGCGCAGGCGTTACCCGCACCTTGGCATCGCGCTTAAGCGAAGCACCTCGCGCGCCGGTCGTAATGCCGGCGGGGTCGATGCCCGGACCGCCCGGGAGCGGCAGTGACGAGCCGCCGCCCGCAGGAACCGCACCCACTCCGTCAGTCGGCGTCACCGGTTGACGTCCCTTACGTGAGCGGGATGCAGCCCATGTAGCAAAACCGGGGCGCGTACGAAAGTGGCGGCGGTTTGGTGCTGATATTGCTGCGCTAATTTGCGTCCCACCAGTCCGCGCGGCGGCTCGCGGCGTACGAATCTTTGCGAAAAAGATTCGCACACGGATCGTCAGCTTGCCGTCGGATTGCGCCCGTTGCTCTGTGGGTTTTCTGGATAATCAATCCGCCAAGCCAAGGCGTCGACGTCCCGATGATCCAAGTTGCGGCCATTAACTCGCCGCCTCACTAAGAGGCGTTAGAATTGCCGCATTGAGAGGTTTGGCGAGGTATCCTGGGTCGCGCTTCGGCCAGCGCAGGCTGCAATGTTCGTCATGCCCGGCCTTGTGCCGGGCATCCACGTCTTAGGACCGCAAAGTTAAGACGTAGATGGCCGGGACAAGCCCGGCCATGACGATGTCGTAGGGCGCCTCTACTAAATCAATCCGCCAGCGGGTTCGGCCTGATCTGGAAATGCACCGCCATCGGCGTCATGCCGGGGCCGCCTTCCTGGTGCCAGGGCACGCGGTCGCCGCTCGAGGTCCACAGGCCGCGGCCTTTCCAGTCGGCGTTGGGATCGTCGATGCGGCCGTCGAGGCCCTTGGCGTAGAAGCCGGTCGGGTAGGGCACTTTCATGGTGATCATCTTGCCGTCGGCATAGGCGATCAGCCCGTCGTTGAGATTGCCGGTCGAGACCGGGACGTCGTTGCCCAGGCCAAGCGTGTTGTGCTGGTCGACCCAGGTGTAATAGCTCGACTCGGCGGAGTTATCGCCGAGGCCTTCAAAACCCGGGCCCGGATATTTGTAGAACGACCAGCCTTCCGGACAATGGTTGCCGGTCGCATTCGGGCCGTTGAGCGGGCCTTTGCATTTGCGCCGGTCGAAACTGCC
>DATARJ010000316.1:0-6448 GCA_036264205.1 Methylocella sp. | reverse complement strand
CTTGTGGTGAAGCACTTCCTTAAGCCTGTTGCGTTCGAAAACGATAATCACGAAGATCGACAGGAAAAGGGGAATCAGCAGGTAGGTAAGCCGGAAGAGCAGCAAAGCCGCCAGCACCTGACTATGTGGCATCTCCCGCATGGCGCTGATGAAGAACCATTCAAAAACGCCCAAGCCGCCTGGCGCGCTGGACCAGAGCGCGGCGCCAAATGAGAAGAGGAATACCCCGAGCACAACGAAATAGCCGGGATTGTTGGCCTCCGGCAAAGCGAAATAGATTATTCCAGCGGCTGCGAGGATTTCGAGGGGCGCCGCTAGCAGTTGCCGGGCGGCGATTTCCGGTTTCGGATATTCCAGCCGGAAGCCTCTTATTATCAGGGGCCTAAATCTGAAAATGGAACCGATCACATAGACGGCGGCGCCGCCGAGGAAAATCACACCCACCAGCCGGGCGGTCGTTTTATCGGTGAGAAATCGCAAATTTTCCGGCAGCAACCCGCGGAAGCGGCCTAATTGCTCCGGCTCCAGAACCGATATGAGGCCGCCGAGGAGGACGGTGCCGAGGAGGAACGTCAACGAGGTAATGGCAACAAGAACCGCAACTTGCGCCGCGCTCAGCCCTTTCGAGTGGTAGGCGCGATAGCGGACAATTCCGCCCGAAACAACGGTTGCGCCAATATTATGCGAGAGGGCGTAGGTCGTAAAGGAGCAGAGCGAGATGAAGACCCAGGAGATATTCTTCACGCCCAGATGGAGTAGCGCAATCCGGTCGTACCAAGCCAATGCGGCATAAGCGACGAGCGTCGATAAGACCACCAGCAGATAACGTCCGGGCGAAATTGATTTTAGGTAATGCCAGACGTCCGGCCCGACGGCTTCGCCTTTGAACTCCCGGTGGAGAAGCCAGAGCGAAACGGCAACCGCGGCGAGGCCCATCAGCGGCCAGACAAAATCAAGAATGCGCTTCATCACTCTCCGGAGGACCTGGATGGCCGCGCCGCGCCGCGAGCCGCCGCCGCCGTCCCGGGGCGGCATCGGTGCACAATGTGTGCTCCGATAGCAAGGGATAATTTAAAGGAAACCGCGCGCGGAATCACCGCCGATAGCTTCGCCACACATGAAAATAAGCACGAAAATTCAGGCTTCAATGCGCGCGCCGAGCGGGATTTGCGGCAGCTATCCCGCCAACAGAGTCGTGCCGCCGCCATCGAGAATCCGCCCTTTGCCGGGGCCGGGGAGGGATTCGTCGAGAAAAAGGCGGGCCTCCTCGAGCTGAGTCGTCAGTTCTTCCGCCGAACGCTGGAGATTGTCCCGCCGTGCGCGCGCGGCGCGCGCATAAGTAGGGTAGGCAAAATGGCATATATCGGATATGCCGGCCCGTTGCTCCTCGATTGCGATTTCACGCTCGAGTTCCCTCGCCATCCTGGAAAACTCGGCTATCATCGTTTCGATCTGCACGACGCGGCGGCGCGTTTCGTCGACTTGGAAGCGCCTGAGACGTGCAAGGCTATCCCGCGACTTCATTATTTCAACTCCAAGACGCAGGTTGGAGCCGAGACAAGGTCTTGAAAAAAGGGCCAGATTTTATCGACAAGGACCTGCTCCAACTCATCGCTATAACCCGGGTCCTTATCGATCGCATGCACTCTTCCGATCGGGAAATGCGCGAGCCCAATTAGCCCGCGGGGGTTCCCGCGCGGTTCAACTCTGCCCCAGTAAAGTTGCCCATTCGTTACCTGTGAGCAAAACGCCGCAAATCTTTCAGAGCCGTGGCCGGCATGTATGGTTGTCCTTACGTCGATTCGGCGGATGCCCGGCGGCGCCACCAACCGCGGTCTCGCGGGATTTGAAGCTCGCGTATCAGCGTCCAACGATCCTGTCCTTCGTCGCGCAAGCTTCGTTCGTCAGGATTTGCGACAGGAGGCGGCGAAACGAATCGGCCGCGTCACCGTGGCGAGGCAGGCGACGGCGAGTTTGAACCATCTTTTCGACGGAATGTTTTTGTTAACCAATGCCCGTTAAGGTTACGGAATTCGTAGCGGGCCCCCAACTTCGGACAACCGGCCTGAATAGCCGCCGCGGGGGACTCGAAGCGATCTTGCGCGCCGGCAAGGCGACCGACGGGGCGAAGGCTGGGACCTCACATGCGCGTTCTACTGATTGAAGACGACAGCGCAACGGCGCAAAGCATAGAGTTGATGCTCAGATCCGAGACTTTTAATGTCTATACGACGGATCTCGGCGAGGAAGGTATCGATCTCGGCAAGCTTTACGATTACGATATCATCTTGCTCGATCTGAACCTCCCCGACATGTCAGGCTACGAGGTGTTGCGCACTCTGCGCGTCGCCAAGGTCAAGACGCCGATTCTTATTCTTTCGGGGCTCGCCGCGATCGAGGACAAGGTCAAGGGCTTGGGCTTCGGCGCCGACGATTATTTGACCAAGCCGTTCCACAAGGACGAGCTGGTCGCGCGCATCCAGGCCATCGTAAGGCGCTCGAAAGGCCACGCCCAATCGGTCATCGCGACGGGAGATCTTATCGTCAATCTCGATCAGAAAACCGTCGAGGTCGCGGGCGCACGGGTGCATTTGACCGGTAAGGAATACCAGATGCTGGAGCTGCTCTCGCTGCGCAAGGGCACGACCCTGACGAAGGAAATGTTTCTCAACCACCTCTACGGCGGCATGGACGAGCCGGAACTAAAGATCATCGACGTTTTCATCTGCAAGCTGCGCAAAAAACTCGCCAATGCGAGCGATGGCCGCAATTATATCGAAACGGTTTGGGGACGCGGCTACGTCCTGCGCGAGCCGCGCGACGACGAGGAACGAATCACCGCGTGAGTCTCCATGCCGGCAGGTGCCGACGTGGAGGCCGCCGCTCCGAAGGTCCGGGGCGGCAATCCACCCCGGACATCGGACGTTAGAGCATGTCCCGAAAAAGTTGCTCGCATTTTTCGATTCCGACATGGTTCAACTCTTTGATTTTGAGCGAGTCCTTATCGATCAAATGATTCTATTTGACCGGGACGCGCTCTAAGCAGCGCGGAATTTTACGCTTCGGAAGTCCACCGGAACGTCGAACGCTATGTTGACGTAATTGGTAAACTGGTTAAGCGCGACATGGGCGATAATCTCGACGATTTGACCGTCGCCGAGGCCCGCCGCGCGCAAGGCCTCGCGTCCGCCACTTGTCCCCGGCGTTCGACCAGCTTTAGCGCGAAGGCAAGCGCGGCGGCGGTCTTGGGGTCATTCGAGTGCCCGGCGTGGGCATCCGCCATGTCCTGTCCGCTTGCGCCCGCATTTTTTCCAAACAGCGTATGCGCGGCGAGACAGTAGGCTCGGCGCCGATCGTTCCCGCCCCAAGCGCCCCGAACGCGCCCCACATGCTTTTCAAGGCAGCGGGGCGAATTGGCGACCGCGCGGAACATGTTCGGCGGCGTGCCGAAGGCGCCCTTGATCTTATCGAGAAGCGGCTTCCCAGCGCCGGTCGCGGTTGCGGGATCAACAAACATCCAAAGCGCGCTTTTCGATAGGATGGAATCTTTCGACCGAAAGGAAATCCCTCAAAATCGCTCAAAGAGGTGGACAAGGTCCGCGCCGAAAAGACCGTTAACTTTTCCGGGGCCGCCTCACAAACGATCACGCTCTAATTGATCGTAATGCCCGTTTCGGCACTCAGTCGCCGGACTATGGCGCGCGAGAGATCACCACGTACGGGAAGTCCGTGATCGCGCTCGTAGCGTTCGACCGCCTGTCGCGTTGTTGCCCTTGCGACGCCATCAGGGTTCAGTACAAAACCCAATTTAACGAGCGCGCGCTGCGCCGCAAGCACCAATTTGCTGGATGCGGCCGGCGCGGCGGACCGCGTGGTGGGCCGAGCAGGCGGGGCAGGCGGCGCCTTCAGCAATTGGGAAATTACGTCGTGCGGCGGCGAGGAATTGACGCGAGTCTGTCGTGGATGGCCGCCAGCGGACACCTCCAGCGGCGGCTTTTCAACCGGCTTGTCGTGCGCCTGGATAGGCGTAGCGGCAGGCAGAGGCCGCGATGCGGGAACCGCGCTCATTCCGGCGATTGTTGGCTCTTTTGCGGGGTAAGCCGGGGCGGCGCGCGCAAAAAGCGGCGCGGGATGACGGGCCCTTTGCCAAACGAGCGCATTGAGCAGGATTGCGGCGGCCGTCGCGACGAAAAAACCGGCGGCGAGAATGCTCAAATAGCGCCGGCCCCGCCACCCTGTCCGGCGTGTGCCGCGCCTTCTTCCGGCAAACAGCTTCTCCCGCATATGTTTCAGTTTCGAAGCCGGTTCGGTCAAAATAAAATCATGATCGGCGGCGGCCAAGACTTCACGCAATTTTCTTCACCGTCATTTGCTCGTAAAGGTCATGCTGATCAGCGACAGACAAGTGCGCAATCGTCTCTATCTTGGCCCGGTTTCCCGCCTTGGCTGCCAAAACACGGCAATCGAGCGGCAGCCGGACATGGACACTGGTTCCTTTGCCCGGTTCGCTCGCCACCATGATTGTGCCCCCCTGCAGGCCGACGAGGCCACACACGATCGAAAAGCCAAGACCGGTTCCATTATTTTGTCGGTCCGGCAACGCTTTTGCCTGAAAGAACGGATCGCCGAGCCGGGCGAGGTCGCAAGCGGCGATTCCGATGCCCGTGTCGGCCACCAGGATCAGAAGCGAACTAGCTTCGGGTCTCACGCTGATTATCACGCTCCCATTCGCGGGTGTGAACTTGATCGCATTTGAAAGCAGGTTGACGAGAATTTGTGTGAACACTCGTCTGTCGCCGGTGACCTTTTCGAGAATTGCCGGATAGGCGCGCAGGAGCTCGACCCCGTTGTTCTTGGCATCCAGTTTCACCATGTCGCAACAAAGATCGATCATTGGCGCGACAGCAAAAGGCTCGACCTCAATCCCCAAGCAGCCGGATTGGATTTTCGACAAGTCCAGGATCGAATCGACGAGGGCGAGAAGATGCCGCCCCGACCGATAAATGATCCTCGCATATTCGCGTTGTTTTTCGGGATCGAGCGGGCCCAATCGCGGATCGCCGAGCAACTCCGAAAAACCGGCGATCGCATTGAGCGGCGTCCGCAATTCATGGCCCGCTTGGGCGAGAAAATAATCCTTGGCGAGATTCGCTTCCTCGGCGGCGGCGCGGGCATCTTCGAGTGCCGCCTCGCGAAGCTTGGTCGCCGTGACATCGCGAAAGACGGCGACGACATGGTCGTCCTGGATTCCGCCTTGGGCCGCGCGATATTCCACGCCGCGGCGCGCCCGCATGTCGAGCCAAAGGAAAACCGGCTCGGCGTAGCCGCCGCGGTCGACACGCGCGGTACCGCGCCAACGCAAGGTCACGTCAATTGTCACGGAGCCGGCGCGGGTGTCCGCGATGGCCTTCAGGAAGGCGGGCCTGTCAGCGACCTGGACACGGTCGAAAAAGCCGCGTCCTGTCAACGCGCTTGGCTGCAAGCCGAACATGGCCTCGCAATTCGAACTGACCGATGACATTGAGCCAGACCGGTCGCAACAGACGACGAGGCAACCCATGTTCTCGGCCAAGCTATCGTAGCTCTCGGCTCGGACCTGCTTCTCCTTGCCGCGGAGGGTGCGGAGGCGGATAACACTGGTTCCAACGATCATGGCGAAGACCGTCGCTGGGATTAGCAAAAGCGTGGCATTGGCCGCGCCCAGCGCGGGGGCACCCGGTGCATCCGACGCGGCTCCTAGGAGGAACGTGGCCACGGCGGCCAAAGTGGCGCTAGCGCCAACAACTAACTTGGCAGTTCGGACTTCAAGCCTTGGCAAAAAAACCAAAACGCCGCTCCGCTCCGCGCCGCTTCGAGCAGGTCCCGGAAAAGTTGCCAGACTTTTTCGATAAGGACCTGCTCCAACTTATTGAACCTGCCTTAACTTATTGATATCCCATCATTCGATGCGATCGGGAAGCACCCCACACAGGATTCGACAGCGCCGGAGAGCGTGCCAGAGGCGTCTTAAACAATTCCCCTTAAGTTTTAGGAAGACAGCTATGCGCGACGCTAACGGCCGGAAAATTATCCTATGGTATAGAAGCCGTTGCCAAGGCACGCTGGAATAATGAGCAAAAGGTGAAAAAATCCCGTTCGAGCTTATGCACTGTCCACATTCCCATCTCGATTAAGCGGCACTCCCCGGCAAATTCGCCGGCTGTTGATCCATCGGCCGCCGCGAATTACGTATAGGAATGCGAACCCCTAGACGGAAATCTGGCGCCGGGGCATGAGTGCTTGAAATCAACCCAAGGGTCCGGCTTTGCGTTTCCGCGGGGCTAGGCCCATCGCGCCAGTGGGAGTGGGACTATCCATGCCGGGCCTACGGACCGCCACGAAGCTCGACGAGATTATCGAGAATTTCAATTACCTTGACGAGTGGGAGGACCGCTATCGCTATTTGATC
>DATARJ010000087.1:0-1920 GCA_036264205.1 Methylocella sp. | reverse complement strand
CGCGGCAGGCGGCCGAGGCAGGCATCAAAATGGGCCCGGAAAAGCGAGCCGCCGCGATCTTCGAAAACGTCGAGAGTCGCGCCCGGCCGTGGATTGACCTCGATAAGCGTGTATTCGTTGCCTTCGACGAGAAAATCGATGCTGTTGAGACCGCGGAGCCCGCACGCCGCGGTTATGACTTCTGCCGCTCGCCGCAGCCGGGTGTCCAGCCCGGGCGATAGGCCGGCCGGGCGAAGGCTGCCGCCGAAACGAAAAGGTTGGCCCGGTGCCGGCGCCGTCCATTGACGGCTCAGTCCGACGATCCGTGCCTTGCTTCCATCGGCAAGAAACAGGATCGAAACAGGATCGCCCGCCGCGATGCGCTGGAAGTAAATTTTCTCGCCTGCCGCCCGGAGCGCGCCAGCCGGCGCGACATGGCTTCCGCCCGATCCGCCCGCGCTTTTGACAAGCCAATGCTGGCGGTCCCTCGGCATGCGCGCGCTGATCTTAGGATGCGGAATGTTCAGGACGGCGCAAAGCTCCGCCAATCGCACTGGATCCTTCACGCTTCGTACCACTGCTGGCGCGTTGCCGAAGATCGCCCAGCGCTGCGCGACAAGTTCCAGCAGCTCGGCGCGATCCTCGAACCCGGCGCCATACACGAAGCCGCACGGCGCCGCTTCGATGGCAAGCTCTTCAAGGGCACCGATCAGGCTCTCGGCGTTAAATCCGGCTTCGAGGCTGCCCTCGACAAGCCGGCTGGCCACGCAGAAGCCGCGCGTATCCGAATCGTCGAAAAAATCGGCGACGAGCGGCCGGAATCCGGCCCGTCGGCCTGCCACGGCCAACGCGCGCCCGGAGGACGCCGCGATCAGAATCGCGGCGCCAGTTTCAGGCGATCTCACACGCGAGACTGAAGGCATCGCGAAAGTCGAGGTTGATAGCTTTGGAGGAAGTCACCATGCGGTAAAACAATCCGGATTCGGTTTTATATTTCACATTGCCGATGGCAAGCGGTCCAATCCCCAGAACGCCGCCGACCAGTTCGACACCGTTCGCCATGGGATCGAGGCCTTCGATCCCCGCGGGCGGGACGGCGTTCACGTCGGCCGCCACGAGCAAGGATTTGGCCGCCGCAAGCATCGTTGCCGAGAGAATTTGCACTCCCGCCGCTGCCGCGCAAAGCGCAACTTCCTTACCGGCCAGCGCCGCGGAAATCTCTTCCGGCGTTTTTGCTTGGACAGCGTGGACACCAAGACCAAATCTCTGCTTGATCTCCTCTGCCTTGGCTTTCATACGGTTCAATTCGCGCCCGGCGAGCGTCACGTCGGCGCCCTCCTGTGCGGCGATAACGCCGGATGTATAGCCGACCGGTCCGGTCGCACCGAAAATCACGACTTTCGTCTGGCCGAGCGCCTTAGCTTTCTTCTGTTTCAGGATTTTCTCCACGCATGCCACCATCGCCGCGGCGGTCGTAAACGACCCAGCCGGATCGGCGAAGGCGGAAATTTCGAAAGGCTTCAAAAGCGTCTTGCGCAATCGTTCCAGCATGTCGAGAGCGAGCACGGCATCCTTGCCGCCGATGAAGACGCCGGTGTGCACCGCATCTCTAGGAGAGCGCGAAAACATGGCATCTTGCACCAGCGGGGTGATGTCGTCGAGAGTGACGCCGGTATAGGGGGTGATGGAATCAAATCCCGCGTCGAGCGCCAAGTTCACGTCGAAAGGGCTCATGTGCCGCAGCGGAGTGAGCATGTGCAAAATATTCTTCGTGGCCACGTGCTCTCCCTTATTTTATTGCCGCTACTTGATAATGGCGAAGGTTTTTTCCTCGACGAGCGCGCCGTGATTAACTCCTTTACAGATAGCCATGTCTAGCCCCCACGCGGCGGCTTTTTCCTGGGTGAGATCGCACAAACGCCGCGCCTCCTTCGCGCTGGG
>DATARJ010000211.1:0-3225 GCA_036264205.1 Methylocella sp. | reverse complement strand
ATTGCCCGCCAGCCGCCGGCCTAAAATATGATCGATGGTGGCGTCAATGCGCGAATGCACTCCCAAGGTAAGACCGAATCCGCTGGCTTCGATCGAATCGAGCAATCCATCAAGCTCGGCTGCCTTGTAACGAACCACATGGAGAACCGGACCGAATACCTCGCGTTTCAGATCGCCCGCGGCGGCAATTTCGAAGATGTGAGGCGCGACATAAAACCCGCCGGGCGGCGCGCGCGGTATCTCGCCCGTGAAGTGGACAATCGCCGAGTTTTGCATCAGGGCGATATGCGCATCGAGATTTTCCTTGGCGGCAGCATCGATGACCGGGCCGACTTGGACTTGCGTGTCGCACGGATCGCCGACCAGGAGTTCGCGCGCCGCCCCGACGATCATCGCGATCATCTTGTTCGCGACGTCTTCCTGGATGCAAAGAAGCCGGAGCGCGGAGCAGCGTTGCCCGGCCGAGCGAAAAGCGGAGGCAAGGACATCGTCGCAAACCTGTTCGGACAAGGCCGTCGCATCGACGATCATCGTGTTGATCCCGCCGGTTTCGGCGATCAGCGCGGGAATTGGCCCGTCCTTCGCGGCCAACCGGCGATTGATCCTTGTGGCGGTTTCCATGGAGCCCGTGAAAGCCACCCCCGCGACGCCGGGCAAGGCGATAAGCTTCTCGCCGAGCGCGCCGTCCCCCGGCAAGAGATGTAATGCGGAGCCGGGCACGCCAGCGCGATGCAAAAGCGCGACGGCGATCGCGGCGATCAAGGGGGTCTGCTCGGCTGGTTTTGCGAGGATGCTATTGCCAGCGGCAAGCGCCGCGGCGACTTGGCCGAGAAAAATCGACAATGGAAAGTTCCACGGACTGATGCAGGCGAACACGCCTCGCCCATGGCAATCGAGCCGGTTGTCTTCGCCGGTCGGCCCGGGCAAGACAGTCGCGGTCGCAAACAGCCGGCGCGCTTCTTCTGCGTAATAGCGGCAGAAATCGATCGCCTCTCGCCATTCGCTGATCGCGTCGTCGAGTGTCTTGCCCGCCTCGGTTTGCAGCAGGCCGAGCAATGCTGGCGCGTCTAACTCAAGGTGTTTTGCGGCACGATCGAGGCAGGCCGCGCGGGCCGCCGCTGGCACTAAAGACCACAAGCGAAATCCCGCACGCGCCTCGGACATGGCTTCCGCCAGCAAGCCGGGCGTGGCCTCGCGCACAATACCAATCTTCGACCCGTCGATCGGCGAAAGGACCCCACGCTCCTTTCCCTCGCGCCGCGCGCCAGAGACGATTGGCGCCGCCTCCCGTATCCGCGCGGTTCTCGCGATCGCATCGGTGAGGGCGGCAAGCGCTCGACGATCGCCGAAGGCGATTCCGTTAGCGGTCCTGCGCAAGGGCATGTGAATATCCGCTGGCAGCGGCAGGTGCGCGCGGGCGTTGTCCTTATCGCCGATGATTGCCTGCGGCCGGACAAGAAGCTCGGAACTCGGCACATGCGGATCGCTGAGGCGCGCGATGAACGAGGAATTGGCGCCATTTTCAAGAAGACGGCGCACGAGATAGGCGAGCAGGTTTTTGTGAACGCCGACCGGCGCATAGATCCGGCACGCAAGCTTGGGAATCTCGGATCGCAAGGCAGCGAAAAGATCTTCGCCCATGCCGTGGAGGCGCTGGAATTCGAAGCCCTCGATATCTCCAGCGAATTCGACGATTGTCGCGATGGTCAGCGCGTTGTGGGTCGCGAATTGAGGATAAACGAGGTCGCGCATGCGGAGGAGCCTTTTGGCGCACGCAAGATAATTGAGATCGGTCATCGCCTTGCGGGAAAATACCGGGTAATCGGGAAGACCCTGCTCCTGCGCCCGCTTGATCTCCGTGTCCCAATAAGCCCCTTTTACGAGCCGCAGCATCAAACGGCGATCGTAACGGCGCGCCGCCGCGGCTACGTGATCGATGACCGCCAAGGCGCGCTTCTGGTAGGCCTGCACCGCGAGACCGAACCCCTCCCATCCCGCAAGCGACGGATCGGCCAGCAACAAATCGACAATATCGAGCGAAAGCTCAAGCCGGTCGGCTTCCTCGGCATCGATGGTGAAGTTCAAATCGTGCTGTTTGGCCGCGCGCGCGAGTTCGGCAACCCGCGGCGCGAGCTCGGCGAGCACCCGCGGACGCGACAAAGGCTCGTAGCGTGGATGCAACGCCGAGAGCTTGACCGAAATGCCTGGCCTCTCCGGCAGGAATCCGGGCCCCGCCAACTCGCCGATTGCGTCAATCGCATGCGCGTATGAAGCAAAATAGCGCTTGGCATCGACTGCCGTCCGCGCGCCTTCGCCCAGCATATCGAAAGAATAGCGATAAAGCCGTCCGTTCGCCGAGCGCGCTCGCTCCAAGGCATCCTCGATCGTTTGACCGAAGACGAAATGCGACCCGATGAGCTGCACGGCCCGCCGCGCGGCAGCGCGCACGGCGCCCATGCCGATCCGGTGCGCCAGCGTAGCGACCACCCCCTCCGCCGTTTTGCCCTTGCCGATGACGCGCGCGGTGACCCCAAGCGCCCAAGCGGCGGCCGCGACGAGGAGCACGTCCGAGTCCCCGGCGTGGCGGCTCCAATGCGCCGAAGCGAGCTTGTCTTCGATGAGCCGATCGGCGGTGAGATCGTCTGGCACCCTCAGAAGGGATTCGGCGAGCACCATCAGGGCGAGACCCTCTTCCGACGACAAGGAATATTCGCGCAAAAGATCTTCGACCCCGCCGATGGAGATCGATTTCGCCCGCACCGCGTCAATGAGAGTCAAGGCGCGCCGGTCGATCCGCGCCTCGGCTTCGCCGGGCAGCGCCGCACTGGCGAGGAGTTCGGCGGCGAGAACCTCGTCTTCCGGCGCATAGGGGGCCGAGAACGCAGAAACAGCGAAGTCCGGAGTCATGCGGGGTATTTTTGCAAGCGCTGCCGACTCTGAAATATGGGGTGACCGGGACGCGTTTGCAGGCCCGCCGCCATCGCGGCCCAACACGCCGTCAACGTCATACACTGATGCAGCAAACCTCGTTGAACCGGCGCCGTAAAATTTCAACCGGCGAGCCCGAGCACATCGGCCATCGCGTAAAGGCCCGGCTTTTGGTTCTTGCCCCAGAGCGCGGCCTGCACGGCGCCGCGCGCGAAAATGCTACGATCTTCCGCGATATGGGCGAGTTCGACTCGTTCGCCCGGCCCCGCGAAAATCACCTTGTGATCCCCGATCACT
>DATARJ010000184.1:0-1850 GCA_036264205.1 Methylocella sp. | reverse complement strand
GCCGGCCAGGAGCGCGGCCGCGGCCGCCTCGGCGAGATCACCGGCGACGCCGTGCCGGAGCAATTCCGCGATGGCATTGTAGTCGCTGACGATCACGCCGTCGAAGCCGATGTCCCGGCGCAGCCAGTCGCGGAGCAACGGGACATGGACAGTCATTGGGATGCCGGCCACATCGTTGAAAGCCGGCATGACGGCGGCGCATCCCGCCGCAACCGCCGCCGCGAAGGGAGGCAAATAGACTTCGTGCAAAAGCCGTTCGGAGACATCCGCCGAAGCGTAGTCGCGCCCGGCGAGGGCGGCGCCATAAGCGCAGAAATGCTTGGCCGTGGCGGCGACGGCGCTGGCGCCGGCCAGCCCCTCGGCCAAACCAGTCCCCTGAAATCCGCGCACCTTGGCTTTCGCGAATTCCGCGCCAACCCAAGGGTCCTCGCCCGGCCCCTCAGCGATCCGCCCCCAGCGCGGGTCGCGCGCAATATCGAGCATCGGCGCGAAGGTCACGGCGATACCCTCGGCGGCCGCTTCGATCGCCGCCTCGCGGGCGCTGCGTTCCCACAAAGGGGGATCGAAGGAAGCTGCCTCGGCGAGCGGGATCGGGAAGATGGTTTTGTGCCCATGCAAAACATCGAAGCCGATCAGAAGCGGAATGCCGAGCCTTGTCTTTTCCACCGCGATTTTCTGAACGGCATGTATCTCCCGCGCTCCCCAGAGGTTGAGGAGGCTGCCGATCCGCGCCGCTCGAATGCCCTCGATCACGCCGCGGGCCAGGACCGGCCCAGTGACAGCACGGCCCGCCGCCGCCATATTGAGCTGGCCGATCTTTTCCTCAAGCGTCATCGCCGCGAGGAGCGTGTCGATCCTAGTCATTGGCGCCGCCCACGATCGCGCCAGAGCGCGAATTAGGTTTCCGCCTTCCCGGTTCAGGTATCTGAAGCCTCATGCTATGATGACTCGAAAGGAAATGGAACCAGGTGCACATGGACGAGCAGACGAAAAAACCTCCCGCGGCCCGGGCCAAAGCGGCGGCGATGGATGAACTCGCGCCGCAAGCTTGGATGATGATAAAGACGTTCTGGTGGGATTCGCCTGGGCGCAACGAGCTGTTCTTGCTTGGAACAGGGATCTGCACAGTGGTTTCACTGACAGCCTATGCCCAAATCGAGCTCAACGCCTGGAACAAGCCTTTCTACGACGCGCTCTCTCTCAAGGATTTCGCCGGGTTTTTGCATCAGCTCTTGGTTTTTGCCGTGCTCGCTGGAGCATTGCTGACTTTGAATGTTGCCCAGGCATGGCTTCGCGAAATGACCAAATTGAAGGCACGCGAAGACCTAACGCATGATCTCCTTGATCAATGGCTCGTGCCCAGGCGCGCATTTCGCCTTTCCGGCGCCGGCGAAATCGGCCAAAACCCGGATCAGCGTATCCATGAGGACGCCCGTCACCTGGTTGACCTCACGACCGACCTCGGCATCGGCTTGCTTCAATCAACCCTGCTTCTCGTATGTTTTATTACCGTACTGTGGACCGTTTCCGAGGGCATTACCTTTTCCATTGCTGGCATAAGCTTCGCTGTGCCCGGCTACATGGTCTGGTTAGCGCTGCTCTATGCCGGAATCGCGTCTTTTGGAAGCTGGCGGATCGGACGTCCGCTGATCGCGCTCAACGCCGAGCGCTACGCGCGCGAGGCGGACCTGCGTTCCGGTCTCGTCCGAGTCAACCAGCGCACCGAGGCCATCGCTCTTTATGGCGGTGAAACAGATGAAAGGGATTATCTGAACCGCGCGTTCGATCAGGTCCTTTCGATGATGCGGCAGCTCGTCAGCGGGATCACGCGGCTCACCTGGGTCACCGCG
>DATARJ010000160.1:0-3086 GCA_036264205.1 Methylocella sp. | reverse complement strand
AGCTGAGATCTTTAGTGGTTGGAGAGCGATGCCAAACCTATTAAGACGGTGAGAGATGAAGAGACTTCTGTTGGTGGCCGCCGCTACATTCATAAGCCCTGCCCATGCCGGCGGATGCGACGAAGAGACGATCCGCAGCATCACACGCGGCGGCAGCGTCGTCGTTCTCGACTCGGGCGGCGTCTATGAAGTCGCGCCGGACGATGCTTCGGACACGGCGCTTTGGAACGCCGGAGACGACATCCTGGTGTGCGGCGACGCGAAAATGATCAATAAGGACAATGGTGACAAGGTGTATGTAACGCCGCTGCGATGAAGCCGCCGGCGTTTGGTTGCTCCTCCGGCATGGCTCCAGGGCCACCGCGCCGAGCGGGAATCACGGAGAAATTACCTATTGCCCTTGCCTTGGGTCGATTATTAAGGGAAAAGCCAGCGAGTTCGGCGATTTTCGCTACCGTCCCGCCCGCCGGCCGGAAAGATAATTGCGCTTATGGCGGAGAGGCCAAACCAATGCCATCCTATCTCGATCTGGGCTTAATCGTCGTCGTTTTGATTTCCGCCTTTCTGGCGATGTTGCGCGGCTTTACCCGCGAGGTCCTTGCCATTGCGTCATGGGGCGCGGCGGCTGTCGCCGCTTTCTATTTTCACCCGCTTGTCGTGCCGTATATCAAAACTTATATCAAAGCCGATCTCAACGAGAACGTCACGCGGGGACTGGCGGCCGCCGCGGTGTTCTTGGTAACTTTGATCATCGTATGGATGATCACCATCAAATTGTCGGATGCGATTCTCGATTCCAAGGTCGGCGCGCTCGACCGGTCGCTCGGCTTTCTGTTCGGCGCGGTTCGCGGACTGCTCCTGTGCGTCATCGCCTTTTTGTTCTTCGATTGGCTCGTGCCCGTGCAAACCCAGCCCGGATTCGTTAAAACCGCGCGCATGAGACCCCTTTTGCAGGCGACCGGCGTTCAGCTCATCGCGGTTCTGCCTTTACCGGACGAGGTAGAGGCATTTTTGAACAAGCTCAAGAAGCCGAAATCTGCCGGCGCCAGCGAGGAGACGGTGCCCGACTCGGATCAAGAACCAAAAAAAGCCGAGACAGGCAACGGGACGTAAGCGCGGGCGCTGGAGCATTTCAAGGCGGCGAGGGCGTAAGGGCAGGGACGCAAAGCCGCGCGCGTATTGGCCGCCGTCGATTCCTGGGGAAAACCCTCCCGGTTTGGACGATGCCCCCGGAGTGGGAATTCGTTAAAGCTTGATCTTTGCAAGGTCTTCGAGGCTGACATTCGCCGCAAGGTCAATTATGTATGTCCCATGACATCGGTGCCCCTGCCCTGACTCCGATTAACAAGAGACGGATAATGGTCCAAATCCTTTAATTTTCGCGCGATTTCTTGGCGCAGGTTCGCGGGTTACGCCTGAGCTCTCAGGAGCTGCTGATGGGTGAAACAGAGGACATTGGACAGCGGCGTGATTTCGGCCGACGGTCGATTTCGCGGGATCGCGGTCCCGGTGGCCTCGGTCTTGATCTCGACGCCGACCGTCTGCATGAGGAATGCGGGATTTTCGGGATTTTCGGCCATCCCGACGCTGCCGCAATCACCGCTCTTGGACTGCATGCCTTGCAACACCGCGGCCAGGAGGCGGCGGGCATCGTAACTTTCGACGGCCAACGATTTAATTCCGAGCGCCGGCTAGGTCTTGTCGGCGACCATTTCTCCAAGGCATCGGCGATCGAACGCCTGCCGGGCGAGTCGGCCATCGGGCATGTGCGTTATTCGACAACGGGCGATACGATTCTGCGCAATGTCCAGCCGCTGTTCGCCGAACTCAACGCGGGCGGTTTCGCGGTCGCGCACAATGGCAATCTCACCAACGGACTGACGCTGCGCCGCGAACTTGTGCAAGGCGGCGCGATCTATCAATCGACCTCCGACACCGAGGCTATCCTTCATCTCGTTTCCCGCAGCAGGCGTCCGCGCCTCGTCGACCGCTTCATCGAGGCGTTGCGCTCGATTGAGGGCGCATATTCCCTGGCCGCGCTCAGCAACAAGAAGTTGATCGGTGCCCGCGATCCGTTGGGAATCCGACCGCTCGTCCTTGGCGAACTCGACGGACGTTACATTCTCGCCTCGGAAACCTGCGCGCTCGACATCATCGGCGCGCGTTTCCTGCGCGATATCGGGAATGGCGAGGTCGTCGTTATCTCCGGCGAGAGGATCGAGAGCCTGCGGCCGTTTCCGCCGCGGCCGGTGCGCCCCTGCATTTTCGAATACATTTATTTCGCCCGGCCTGATTCGATTGTACACGGAAAGCCCGTATACAATGTTCGCAAGGCGATGGGCGCGGAACTCGCGCGAGAAGCGTCGGTCGCAGCCGATGTCGTCGTGCCGGTCCCCGATTCCGGCGTGCCGGCGGCGCTTGGCTTCGCGCAACATTCCGGTATACCCTTTGAACTTGGCATTATCCGCAATCATTATGTCGGGCGCACGTTCATTCAGCCTGTCCAATCCGTGCGGGAATTGGGCGTGCGTTTGAAACACAGCGCCAACCGCGCGGTCGTCGCCGACAGACGCATCGTGCTTATCGACGATTCGATCGTGCGCGGGACGACGTCCGTGAAAATCGTACAGATGATGCGCGAGGCTGGCGCACGCGAGGTGCATTTCCGGATTTCCTCGCCGCCGATTGCCCACCCGGACTATTACGGGATCGATACGCCAGAGCGCGATAAATTGCTCGCCGCGACCCACACGCTCGACGAAATGCGTGCCTATATCGGCTGCGATTCGCTCGCGTTCCTCTCCGTCGACGGCATTTACCGGGCGATGGGCGAGAAAGGCCGCGATCCGGTCCGGCCGCAGTTCACCGACCATTGCTTTACGGGAGATTATCCGACCCACCTCACCGATTCCGGCGGCGACACCAAGGCCCAGCTTTCGCTTATAGCGGAAGCAAGTTAGGGCAATGCCAGGGCTTAGGCTCGATTCGATTCCTAGACTAGAGTGCATCCCGATCAATGCAACCATTTGATCGATAAGGACTCGCTCAAACTCAAAGACTTGTTCTGATCGAAAAATTCGAACAAC
>DATARJ010000111.1:0-6565 GCA_036264205.1 Methylocella sp. | reverse complement strand
ACCCAAATGGCGATTATGACGGCAACACCGGCGCCCCATTGCCGTTGCTCTGGGACGATGAAGCACATGACGTCGGCGACGTGCCGGTCACGGATCCGGCGACCAGTACCGTCGATTTGAACGTGGTGGTCCACGGGTCAGGCGATCGAGTGTCGGTCGATTGCCTCACCACCGTCGCCCATGTCGTGGCGTCGAGCCCCTGACCGGTGTCGAATCGTGGACACGAAAAGCCTGAAGGCCGCGGGACATTAAGTTCCATAACCCGCGAAACTCGCTAAAGGTCAAGGCGCGATCTTCGCGCCTTGACTTTTTCCATGCCAACGCGGGGCAGATAGCAACCCGTATTCATTGCATGAAATCACCTCAATCGAGCCGCAAGCGCCTTTCGGCGAGGTCGTAAAGCGGGCGCCAAAGCAGGCGGTTGAACATAATGACGAAAATCGACATGACCGCGACGCCGAGCACGATTTTGGGATAATCGCCATCCGCGGTCGCCTTGGCGATGTAGGCGCCGATCCCATGCGCCGACACCGTGTCGCCGCCCCATTTCACATATTCCGCGACGATCGCGGCGTTCCAGGATCCGCCCGAGGCGGTCAGCGCTCCCGTCACGTAATAGGGGAAAACAGCGGGAATGATAACGTTCTTCCACCAATCCCAGCCGCGAATGTGAAAATTCGCGACCACTTCCTTGAGATCGTTCGGAAACGCCGAGGCGCCGGCGATGACGTTGAAAAGAATGTACCATTGCGTGCCGAAGATAATCAGAAAGCTAAGCCAGATGTCGGGGTTTAGGGAAAACTTCAGAATAAGAATGACGGCGACGGGGAAGATTACATTCGCCGGAAACGCCGCCAGGAATTGCGCCAGGGGCTGCACTTTCTCGGCGAGCGCGGGCCGTAGACCGATCCAGATTCCGGTCGGCACCCATACCAGAGTCGCCAGCGCCATGAGCAGGACCACGCGCAGCATGGTGAATAGGGTATAGAGCACGCTTTGCCAAAAATCGCTCCAGCTGAGTTCCTGGCGCACATAATCGACGATGAGCCACCCGGCCCAGACTGTGCCGAGACCGACGCATGCTACCCATAGAATATCAAACACGCGGCTTAGCGCAGGGCTTTGCGGCAATGAGGGGGAAGAGCGAACTGGAAGTTCCATTCGAAGGAGCGCTATGGCATGCAACAGTTGGGCCGGAGCGCGCATCGAGGCGCGCATCCAATGTGTCCTTGCGAAGACATTCGCCACGAAAGACTTTTCCTGGATCTGACTGGCCGAAAGCTCGACTCGAAATCGCGCCGCGAAGGCGACCAGCGGCCGAAAGAGCAGTTGGTCGTAGGCAAGGATCACGGCCAGCATGGCGACGACGGCCGCGAACACCGCATCGATGCGCTTTTCGTCGATGGCGAGGGCGAGATAGGAGCCGATGCCGGGCAATTTGACGGTGGTGTCGCCAACCGAAATCGCTTCCGACGCGACGACGAAAAACCAGCCTCCCGACATCGACATCATCATGTTCCAGATGAGCCCGGGCATCGCGAAGGGCGTTTCCAGTTGCCAGAACCGCTGCCACCATGAAAGCCCGAAACCACGCGCGACCTCGATCAGGTCGCGCGGGACGCCGCGGAGCGACTGGTAAAAGGAAAACGCCATGTTCCAGGCCTGCGAGGTGAAAATCGCGAAGATTGCGGCGCATTCGGCGCCCAAGATCGAGCCGGGAAAAAGCCCAAGAAAAAAGGTCACCGTGAACGACAGAAAGCCGAGGATCGGTACCGATTGCAGGACGTCGAGCAATGGAATGAGGACGAGCGCGGCGCGCCGGCTTTTGGCGGCAAGCGTCGCGTAGACGAAAGTGAAGATGAGCGAGGCGGCGATGGCGGCGAACATGCGCAACGTCGTGCGCAAGGCATAATAGGGCAAGTGCTTGTAGTCGAGCGAAACCACCGTCGATTCGGGCGCCGTCAAGGGCAGGGTCATCCCGTGCGAAACGTGGGTGATCGCGATGAAGACGGCCAGGATCAGGGCAAATGCAAAAAGATCGTATTGGTTGGGAAGCGCCTTTCGTCCGAGCGAGGTGAAGGCGACGAATCGGGAGAGCATGGCGGTCTTTCACGAGAGTCTTGTGGTGACTTTGGCGGTGACAAACATGCGGGGAAGGCGGACTCCATGGCCGCGGCAAGGCGAAAGCCGCCGCGGCTTTTGACGGTCGTCGAGATACATGAAAAACAAAAGAGAGCGAAAATGGCGAACGGCGTTCACCGCCGCCGGTTCGAAGCTTATTCGCGGGTTTAATCGGGAAATCCGGCGGTTGCGTCAAGTTAACCAAAACGAACGTAAGTCGCGGTACGGCCGTTTTTTTGGCTTTTTAACGACATATTACGGATTATGGAATAATTTGAGCGTTCCGGTATGTGGCTCTTAGTCGATGCGATTTTTTCCTCGTTGCTTTTTCCCGCTCGGCTCATTCTTTGGGTTCGGCCTCGCGCTGCTCGCTGGCGGCTGTTCGGGCGGCATCACCGGCGAGGATCTCCTCCCGAGCCCTTTGAATTACGAGGTTAGCGGCATCGACGTCTCCAAGTATCAGGGCGATATCGATTGGAATAGCGTGCACGCCGCCGGCGTTCGTTTCGCCTGGATCAAGGCGACCGAGGGCGGCGACCGCGTCGACGAGAAATTCGCCCAAAATTGGGCCTCGGCGAAAGCCGCGGGCGTCCCTCGCGGCGCTTATCATTTCGCCTATTGGTGCAGGCCCATGGAGCAGCAAGCGGCCTGGTTTACGGCGCATGTCCCCAACGACCCGGACGCCTTGCCGCCCGTGCTCGATGTCGAGTGGAACGGGCATTCGAAGACGTGCGCAAAACGCCTGCCCCGCGATGTCGCCATCGCGCAGATGAAAATCATCCTTGCGGCGATGGAGCGCGCCTATGGCAAAAAGCCGGTGATCTACACTTCGATCGATTTCCATCGCGACGTGATGCAGGGGGAGTTTTCCGATTACCCAATGTGGGTCCGCAGCGTGAAATACTATCCGACGGTCAAATACGGCGATCGCCGCTGGCATTTCTGGCAGCATACCGCCGAGGGCCATGTCGCCGGCATTCACGGTTATGTTGATCGCAATGCCTTTAATGGTTCGGTCAAGGAGTGGCAGGCTTGGCTCGCAGACATTACGGCGCGAGGCGCGCACGGCGCTTGAGTTCCAAGAGCAAACGGCGCGTGTGACAGGCGCCGCGTCACGCCGGAAGGAGGCCTCAACCGCTTTTGATGGGCATCTTTTTGTTACGTCCGAGATCGCGGAGGTAAAATCCAAATGCGGCCGCCACAATGATGCCGGAAAGGGTGTAAACGACGATCCATTGACGTGACGCATCACCCACGGTCAGGCCGAGCTGGCCGGACATCGCCATATCCTTGGCGTCCCTTACCGTCACGAGGACCGCGTATTTGCCCGGATTATCGAAATTGGCGGGGAGTGTGATGACGCCCCTGGGATAGCTCTTTGGCGGCAGATAGGCCAGCGTGACCAAATCGAGATTTCCGCTCACCGCCGTGGAATCCCCTTCGGCGCCCCTTACAATGCGAACCTCCGTCGTCATATCCCGTAGTTCTTTCGAAGCCGAGCTGATCGTAATCAAACAGGGTCCGGGAGACGGGATGTCCTTGCAGGAATCCTCCGTTGCGCCGGATTGATAAACCGATACTTGCATCTCGTGCATGCCGGCCATCAGCATGCAGCCCATGTCCATGTTCATATCCATGAGGCTGGTATTCTGGGCCTCCGCCCGCGCGCCTGGCAGCACAATTCCCAAGATCAAGGCTGCCGCCAACCGGCCAATCCCAGTCACAGGTCCTCCTCAATTATTAGTCCGCCACACGGAGCCGCGTTGTACTTCAATAGTAGGGGCTTTGCCAATTGCGCAATTACAATTGGTCGAACCGTGCCAGAACTTTGCCGGCGATCACCCGCGCGATCGGGATTGCCGAGGTCGCAGCGGGCGAGGGCGCATTGCACACATGCAGCATCCTGGCGGTTTCCGCGAAGAGAAAATCATGCACCAGAGTACCGTCGCGCAACACCGCCTGGGCGCGTATGCCCGCCACCCCCGGTTGGAGGTCGGCGAGCGACAGGCTCGGGCAGTATTTGCGACATTGGGCGAGGTAGCCTTGCTTCCACAAGGAGTTTCGCATCTCCTCGACGCCCGATGCGAGATGCGTTCCGATGACTTTCCAAAATCCCGGAAACGCCATGTAGTCGAAAACATCCCGGCGGCTGAAGGAGAATTTCCCATAGCCCTCGCGGGCAAACCCAAGCACCGCGTTGGGGCCGGCGATGATTCTTCCATCGATCGTCCTGGTGAGATGAATCCCAACAAAGGGAAGTTTTGGATTTGGAATGGGATAAATCAAACGGTTGATCAGTCCCGCCCGTGATTTTGGCAAGGTATAAAATTCGCCGCGAAACGGCACGATCCGGTGATCGATCCTCATACCTGCCAGTTCGGCGAGACGGTCGGACTGCAGTCCACCGCAAACAATCAACGACCGCGCCCGCCAGCTTTGCTCATGCGTCGAAATTTCGACAGTGCGCGCGTCTTCGCGAATCGCAACGACTTCGGCGCCGAGCAGCAAATCGGCTCCTTGCGCGGTTACGATTTGGGCAAACGCCGAGGCGACCATTCTGTAATCGACGATCCCCGTTGAAGGGATCCCCAGAGCGCCAACTCCGGTGATGTTGGGTTCAAGGCGCATAAGCCCGGCGCGATCGATCCGCAGGGCCTCGACGCCGTTTTGCTTGGCGCGTTCGTATAAGGCATCCATGCGGATGCTTTCACTGGGATTGGTGGCGACAAGGAGCTTGCCGCAAGTTTCGAATTTTATGCCTTGTTCCGTGCAGAATGCCTTTGTGGCGGCAGCGCCCTCGCGGCAAAGCCGGGCCTTCAAACTTCCTGGCGCATAATAAATGCCGGCATGGATCACGCCGCTGTTGTGCCCGGTTTGGTGCCGTGCGACGGCGCTTTCTTTTTCGAGAATAATGATCGAGGAGCGAGGCCGCGCGCGCAAAATTTCGCGGGCCGCCGCCAGGCCGATGATCCCAGCGCCAATGATGGCAAAATCATAACTCATGCGGCGGTCAGCAATCGCGGATATGAAATTGCCGTCTGGTCGCGACTTTGAAACGCACGGGATTTATTGCGCAGCGGCAAGGCCCTCTCACCGGCAGGCTTCCGTCGCCCATGTCGATTGCCTTTTTGTTTTCTTCAACCGGTCTTCTCAGGACCGCTTTTGGCGGCGGCATCAAACAGTTGACGGAAATTTGCAAGTCCGGCGGGATCAATGTCCGAGATCGCCCAGTATTCGGTGCCACCCTCGCGCCAGACCTGTACCGAATAGCCGTCAACTACGAACGCCCCAGCCGCCGGCGAGTCTTGCGCGGGCAGGGCGGTCAGGCTGATGAAATGCTCCTTGTGCCGGTAGACCAGAACAGGCGCGGGCGCGCCACCGATGATATCGATTCTGCCTCCTGCAAGCGGAAAGCCTTGAGGCCCTAAATCGACCACTTTTGGGGCCAGCGCGAAACGCGTCGCAAACCACGGCTTGACCGTGTGGCGATCGGAAGATGCGACATCGGCGGGCGCGCCCGACAAAAGACCGCGTTTGTGATCGGCGACGAGCGTGTCGGCAAGATTGGTGTTCTCGGTCGCCGGACGCAGCGCAAGCCAAGTCGACGTGCTCCCGAGCCCCGCCGCCAGGATGGCCGATGCCGCCATGGCCTGCCAGGGCGGGGCCGCGCGGATCGCCCGCGGCGGGGCGGACGGCGCCGCCATCGCGGCGATGCGCTGGCGCAGGGCCGGCGGCGCCACCGGCTTGACGAGTTCCCGGCGCATGACCTCACGCAGGGCATTCAAGCGGCCGTATTCGGCGGCTAGGGAAGCATTCGCGGCCAAACGATTTTCGAAATCGAGCATGCCGGCGGCATCGAGCTCGCCGTCGAGCGCCGCCTGGGTGAGAAGAGTTTCGTTGCCTGTGCTCATTTTGCGTCTGGGCTCCCCAAGGCCGCCATGAGGAGGCCGCGCGCGCGGGCGAGGCGCGACATCACCGTGCCCACGGGTGCGCCGGTAACTTCGGCGATATCGCGGTAGCTTAATCCATTAATGTCGCGCAGCACCAGGGTTTCCTTAAACGGCGGCGGCAGGGCGGCGATCGCCAGCTCAATCGCCGCGGCGTCCGCCTTGGCGATCAAGGCTTCTTCCGGCGTCGCCGCGTCATCCGAGCGGGGCAGGTTTTCGATCTCATCGGATATCACCACCGCTTTCGGCCTATTGCGCGCAAGCCAGGTGAAGGTGGTATTGCGGGTGATTGCAAGAAGCCAGGCGCGGGCGTTGCCGCCGGCATAGCGATCGAGACCTCGCAGCGCCCGCAAGCAGGCTTCCTGGACAATATCCTCGGCGTCGGCGCTATTTCCCGAAAGCCAGCGGGCCAACGCGTAGGCATCGTCGAGGTGGGGCATGACCACCGCCGCAAAATGGTCATTCGAAGAGGTCTTCGTCAAGAGGGAAGCCCGATT
>DATARJ010000056.1:0-4362 GCA_036264205.1 Methylocella sp. | reverse complement strand
GGCGGGCGTCGCCGATCCAAGCGTGATCGCGCGGCGGATCGCGGGCGTCGCTCCTTGCATTACCCTCTCGTTGATCGCGGCTGGCCGCATCGTCATCGCGGACCCGTTGTGGCCGGGCGACGCCTCGGCGGTGGAATGCGTCGTTTCCGGACCGTCGCCAGCGGGCCATGATTCGAAGCCGCTGTCGGGGCCGGGTGCTTCGTCGTCCGGAACCGCGAAGGCCCCCTCCAGCCGGGTTTCGTCATGATGGAAGATCAGATCATCGGCGCGAAACTTGGTGAGGCCTTGAGAATCGCGAAGTCGCGTGTCGAATGCCGGCCGTAGACCGGCCAAGGGATCTCCCTTGTTGCTGCGGTCGACCTCTGGAAACCGGCGGGCGTTGCGTTTCAAATCGGCGCGCGGTTCGATTTCATCGGGCAGACGCTTGAATTCGTCGCGGCCTCCGATTGACAGACTCGCCTCTCGCAAGACCTTTCGTCCCTCGCCTGGGAACTTGCCAAAATCGAGGCCAAGCGCCGGCGTTTGCGCGGGGACCAGCACAGCGGGCGGCGCCGGGGCGCGCAAGGGCAAAGGCGCGAAAGAGGCGCCGGACGCGACTTCCTGGCCGGCATCCGCGCTCATCGAGGCAGCAAGCGCCATGCCAAGGCACCAAGGCGTAATGGCGCCCACAGCCCAACCAGTCCGCGAATAACCCATGCGCGTCTCACGCTCATCGCAGGCCTTGGCGCATGCCGCCTGCCCGGAATGTTTATTGCTGGGTAAGCTTGAGAACAGGTTACGAGAGGCGGGCTAGGAGCGTCCCAGAATGGGGCGGATCGACGCGCCGATTGCGCAATTGCCGCTGTCAAGGAAAGCTCGGCTCTTCATCGGCGAACCAGTGCGCAGACAATTAACAAGACAATTAATAGGTGCGATTGACGCAGAAATCGATGACGTCGCTCAACGCGAACTTCCACGCCGAGGCAGGAAACAGCTCCAGGGCGTCGCGCGCCATGGCGCCATAATGGCGGGCGCGCTCGACGGTGTCCGCGAGCGCGCGATGCTTGTGCATGGTCGCGATCGCGGTCTCGAGGTCGCCCTCGGCGATTTGGCCTTGCTCCAGGGTGCGGCGCCAGAACTCCCGTTCCTTTTGCGAACCCCGGCGGAACGACAGAACGACCGGCAAAGTTATCTTCCCTTCGCGGAAATCGTCGCCGATATTCTTGCCGAGTTTGGCTGATGTTCCGCCGTAGTCGAGCGCGTCGTCGATGAGCTGGAACGCGATGCCGAAATTCAGGCCATAGCCGCGGCAAGCCGCGATCTCGGGCTTCGGCCGCCCTCCGAGCAAGGCGCCGACTTCCGAAGCGGCGCCGAACAAGGCGGCCGTCTTGGCCCGGATCACCGCGAGATAATCGTCCTCGCTCGTCGCGATATCCTTGGCGGCGGAAAGCTGCATGACTTCCCCTTCGGCGATGACGGCGGCCGCGGACGAGAGCGTATCGAGGCAGGGGAGCGAGCCCACCTCGACCATCATTTTGAAAGCCTGGCCGAGGAGGAAGTCGCCGACGAGAACGCTCGCCTCATTGCCCCATAGCATGCGCGCCGCGAGCTTGCCCCGGCGCATGTCGCTCTCGTCCACGACGTCGTCGTGCAACAGTGTGGCGGTGTGCATGAATTCCACCGAGGCAGCGAGCTTGATATGTCCCGCGCCGGCATAGCCGCAAAGGCCGGCGGTCGCCAAGGTCAGCATCGGGCGCAGCCGCTTGCCGCCGGATGATATCAAATGGTTGGCGACGTCGGGGATCATTGAAACATCGGAGGCCGCGCGGGAAAGGATCGTCTGATTGACGCGTTCCATATCCTGCGCGACCAAGGCGAGCAGCCCGTCGATGCCGGGCTCCTGCATTTTTTCTTCGAGGGGGATGACAACGCCCAAGATTGAATTCTCCGAAAATCGGCGGCACTCATGAGGGCGCAGCTTGGCACTTCTCTTAGGGCGCGGTTTGATGCTCCGCAACTAGGAGCGCGATTCGGCCAGTTTCGTCGGATCTGTTTTCCCACGCAAAGGGCTGGCGGGCAAACCCTAGTTGGTTTAATGGCCAGCGCGGAACAAATGCAAAAGCAAGCTCAGCGCGGGACTGATAAAAGCCCGTAATCGTTATACGATGGGATGCCGTTCCGCGCCGGGCGCCATCGCGATTCTGTTGGAGGCGGATTGATCGAGCTTCTGCGCACCAACGACCTTGTGTTGATTTCGCGGGTTGAAGCAATTCTCGCGGAAATCGGCCTCGCGGTTTTCGTCGCCGACCGCCATATGAGCACGCTCGAAGGATCATTATCCTTTTTGCCGCGCCGGGTGCTGGTCGCGGCCGATGCCGCGGCGCGCGCGCGGCGGGCATTGGCGGAGGCCGGGCTCGGCGCGGAATTGCGCGATGGCTGAGCTAGTTGACGATCGCCCGCCCGCGGTCGTCGCCGATGCGTTTCTCGGCGGCCGGCTCCTGCTTTGTCAACCGGCCGAAGGCCCCCGTTGCGGCACCGACGCCGTGCTTCTCGCGGCGGCGGCTCCGGCCGATTTTTCCGGCCTTGCCATCGACGTTGGCGCCGGCGTTGGCGCCGCCGGTTTGGCCCTGGCGGTGGCGCGGCCCAGGGCGCGCATAGGCCTACTAGAGAATGACCCCTTCATGGCAGGATTAGCCCGCGCGAATCTCCTGCAAAATAAGCTCGCGGGCCGAGGTCATGTCCTTGAAGCGGATCTTTTGTCGAAGGCGAGCCGGCGCGGGGCGGGCGTGCGCGATGAAAGCGCCGATCTCGTCATTACCAATCCGCCTTTTCACGATCCGGGCCGGGTGCGGCTTTCGCCGGACCCTCGAAAGCGGCGCGCGCATGCCATGCCCACCGAGGGCGCGCTTGCCGCCTGGATCGAGGCGTCACTGGCGTTGGTTGCGCCCGGCGGATTATTTATTCTGATCCATCGTCCGGCCGCTTTGCCTCTTATCCTGCAAACCCTGGCGAGGCGCGCCGGCGGTATCGCGGTACTGGCGGTCTATCCGAGGGGGGAGACCAAGGCAGGGCGCATCCTCGTGCGCGGGGAAAAAGGCAGCCGCGCGCCGCTCGCAATCGCGCCGCCGCTCGTGCTTCATGATGGCGAGCGTTTCACCGAAGCCGCGGATGCCATCCATAGGGGCCTGGCGATGATCGAATGGTGAAGCGTCTGCAAGGTGTCTCCTTGGAATCGGAGACACCTGACTTCTTCAAATATGCGGCACGCTCTTACTTCGGGTACTCTTCTTTTTTTGGGTAAGAGGGTTCAGGCTGATAGGGTGGTTTTTTGTAGCCATAATGATGATGGTGATGCTTTTTGTACATAGGCTTATAGTATTTACGATGCTTGTAGCCATAGGGATGATGAGCATACCCATGGTGATAGGCTTTTTCCGGCAGCGCTTCGGCGGTCAGAGGATTTTGCGTCATCTGCAAGGAAGGAACCGCCGCCGCCATGCCGGCTAGAGGCGCCGCGTGGGTCAAGCCCGCGAAACCAAAGGACGCGGCCAGAATCGTGGCCATCGCAAATCCGGATTTTGTTGGTAAACGCATTTGTTTTCTCCCTGCTAAGAGTCGCGAGGACTAAAGCTTCACAAGCTCTTTTTTCCTTCGTCCTTGCGGCATTACGCTGGGCAAAACATGATGTAAATTCGCTATCTGTTTACAACAGTTCCGCAACCAGCATGCCGAACATGCCCTCCCTCGGCGTCCCGGTCAAGCCATCTTTTAATGCTAAGGCTATATCAGCATTGGAATTATTGATCGAAAAGCCGCCCGCCCGCGGCGGCCTTTCAATCGCGGTATTTGTCAGGTTACCTCTTCGCCCTGGCGTATCACCAATAATAGGGATGCCAGTAATAGCGCCTGTAATAGGGACGCCAATAATGGTATCTATGCCAATAATGGCGACGGTGCCAATAATGGTATCGGTGCCAATAATGGTATCGGTGCCAACGATGCCATCTGTGCCAATAGGCCTTTTCGACAGAGACTTTGGCGGCTGATGTTGCCAGGGTCCGCACAACTGGCGCCCCGGTAAGTAGGCCCGCCGCTGGTGCCGCGTTCCCGCCACTGGCGAAGATCCCGCCAAAGGCGGTCAAGGCCGCAAGGGCCGCTATTCGCAAAAACTTCATTTTTCCCTCCTTCTTCGGGTCAAGGTTTTTGGGTCGATAAAATCGCCGCCCCTCGCTGTCCCATTTGGGCTGCACCTGACGACAATGACGTTCCCCTTCGTACTCGCGCGGGGCGGCCTTGACAAGATAGGCGCCGCCAAGCCATTGCCCAGACCCATTGGTAGAAATATCGCGCACGATATTATACGCTTTGGCCCTCCGGCGGCCG
>DATARJ010000036.1:0-6765 GCA_036264205.1 Methylocella sp. | reverse complement strand
CTTCTACGGCAACTTTGCCCCCTCCGCCGGAGCAAGCGCGTCGCGGGTTCACCGGCGTTTCTTTAGCTTTCGTTGGTCTTTCTGGCGTTTGCGCGCTGGCGGGATATTGAAGATGAAAGGAAAGCGATGGATGACGGATGGCAAGCTCGTGCAAGCCTGGAACCAGGGCAGATATCGAACTTGCTTGGACGCCATCCCGATGGTTTAAATTTCGATGCGGTCGTCCCGATGCACGAAATGGAGCATGCCGTGCCAAGCCACCCGCCCTTGCCCCCCTTCACCCTCGAAACCGCGCTAGAAAAAGTTCGTCTTGCCGAGGATGCTTGGAACAGCCGCGACCCTGCCCGTGTCGCGCTTGCTTATACCAGGGACAGCCGCTGGCGAAACCGCTCTGAATTTTTTCACGGGCGCGTGGCCATTGTCGAATTCCTTACCCGCAAATGGGCAAACGAGCTTGATTACCGGCTCATCAAGGAGCTTTGGGCGTTCCACGAAAACCGGATCAGTGTCCGCTTCCAATATGAGTGGCGCGATGATTCCGGCCATTGGTTTCGCGCGCACGGCAACGAGCAATGGGAATTCGATGGCGATGGACTGATGCGGCGCCGGGAAGCAAGCATCAACGACGTGGCGATCACCCCGGAAGACCGCAAGTTCTTGTGGCCCGCCGGACCGCGTCCGCCCGGTTATCCAGGGTTGAGTGAACTCGGTTTATGAGCCCGTGCTTTCGCTCTTGGCGGCGCCGCGCCCGACACTGGAATAGACAAACCCGCGCCGGGCCATGTCCTCGGGGTCGTAAATATTGCGCAGATCGATCATGACCGGCGCGGCGAGGGCCGATTTGACGCGATCGAGATCGAGCGCGCGAAACGCATCCCATTCGGTCACGATGGCAAGCGCATCGGCCTTGTCGCAGCACGAATAGGGGTCGTAAAAAAAGGTAACACCTTCAAGAACAAGGCGGGCCTGATCCATGCCTTCGGGATCGAAGGCGTTGACTCGCGCCCCGGCATCTTGCAGGGCGGTGATGACCGAAATCGCGGGGGAATAGCGCATGTCGTCGGTATTCGGCTTGAAGGTGAGGCCCAAAACCGCGATAGTCTTGCCGCGCACCGAACCACCGCAGACCGCCACAACCTTGCGGGCCATGGCGCGCTTGCGCTGGTCATTAATCGCGGCGACCTCCTCGACGATACGGACCGGGGACCCATGATCGTGCGCCGTCTTAATCAGCGCCTGGGTGTCTTTTGGCAAGCAAGAACCGCCAAAGCCCGGACCCGCATGCAAGAATTTGGACCCGATGCGCTTGTCGAGGCCGATTCCGCGCGCCACGTCCTGGACATTGGCCCCGACCCGCTCGCAAAGATCGGCGATCTCGTTGATGAACGTTATTTTCGTAGCGAGAAAAGCATTGGCCGCGTACTTGGTCAGCTCCGACGTGCGGCGGCCGGTAAAAAGGAAGGGTGCCTGGTTCAGATAGAGCGGCCGGTAGATTTCCGTCATGACCGCTTCGGCGCGTTTGTCCTCGACGCCGATGACGATGCGGTCCGGCCGCTTGAAATCGCTGATCGCCGCCCCTTCGCGCAGAAATTCCGGGTTGGAAACAACCGCGAAATCTGCGTCCGGCCGGGTCTCGCGAATGATCCTCTCGACGTCGTCGCCCGTGCCTACGGGGACCGTGGATTTTGTCACGATTACCGTAAACCCGTCGAGCCCGGCGGCGATCGCGCGCGCCGCATGGTAGACGAAGGAAAGATCGGCATGGCCGTCGCCGCGCCGCGACGGCGTTCCAACCGCAATGAAGACCGCTTGAGACCGCCCGACCGCCGTGGCAAGATCGGTGGAAAAGGAAAGCCGGCGTTGCCGCACGTTGTTTCCGACAAGATCGTGCAAGCCGGGTTCGAAGATCGGCATTTTCCCGGCCCTCAAGGCCTCGATTTTTTGTCCATTGCTGTCAATGCAAACGACCGTATGTCCGAAATCCGCGAGACACGCCCCCGACACGAGCCCCACGTAGCCAGAACCGATCATTGCAATGTGCATCTTTCGTCCCCAAGGCGCCGGTAACGTCCGGCGCAGCCATAGCACGATTGAAAGCGGGGTGGCACCTGCCACTGGTGCGCGGCGGCATTTTTCCGCCGGACGAAATTGCGCGATCTGGCCGGAAATGCTGTAGATCCCCGCCTGCAGGAAATTTTTATCGATTTTCATGCGAATGTAGCCAAAACCGGCGAGCGGCAATTGAGCAAGGGCGCAACGCCATGAACGCGGACCTGCCGCCCGAGTTATGTATCATCGGCGGTGGCCCCGGTGGTTTCACGCTGGCGCTCGGGGTGGCGGCTTGCGGCCGGTCCGTGGTTCTCGTCGAAAAAGGCCCGCTCGGTGGCCGGAGACTTACCGATGCCATTCCGCGCCACGCCTTGCTGGCGGCGAGCCGGGCCGCCACTTCGGCGCGTGGCGCCGACGGTTTCGGCATCGCCGTAGCCGAGCCGCAAATCGATTTCGCGCGCGCGCGTCAACGTGCTGCCGCCGTGCGTGCGGCGATCGCGCCAAATTATACACAAGCGCGTCTCGAAGCCATGAATGTGAAGGTCATTCGTGCGGCCGGACGCTTCACCCGTCCCGATACTTGCGAGGCGGGCGGCGAGAAAATCAAGGCGCGACGCTTCGTTGTCGCGACCGGGTCGGTCGAGAGAATCTTGCCAATTCCGGGGCTCGACCTCGTGCGGCCGCTCGACTGCGCCGCGGTCTGCGCGTTGGAACATCCGCCCCGGTGTCTTATCGTCATCGGCGCCGATCCGGATGGGCTCGCGCTCGCGCAAGCGATGCGTCGGTTAGGGAGCGAGGCGATCGTGCTTGCGGAGCGAGAGATATTCGATTCGGAAGATGAAGAACTCGCCGCGCCGGTGCGCGCCGCGTTCGCGCGCGACGGCGTCGTCGTTCATGAGGACGTGCGGATTTCGCGGATTGAGCCGCGCGGCGATGGCGTCCGTGTTTTCATCGCCGCCGCCGGGCATCAAAAACGAGTCGCCGGTTCGCACATTCTGGTCGCCGCCGGCCGTGCGCCAGCCGTCGAGGGCCTTGGTCTTGTTGCGGCGAGGGTGCGTTACAACGAAAGCGGCATCGAAACAGACGCCTCTCTCGCCACCAGCAACCGGCGCATCCACGCGATCGGCGCGGTCGTAAGAAGCGCGCGACAGAGCGGCGCCGGCGAACAGCATGCCGCTCTCGTCTTGCGCAGCGTTCTTGGATTGCCGGGCCCGCGAACGCGCCGGCAAGTGGCCGCCCAGGTTATTTTGACTTCCCCCGCGATGGCCACGGCGGGACTGACGGAAGCGCAAGCGCGGGGGGCACATCGCCATATTTGCGTGCTCCGCTGGCCGTTCGCCGAAACGGAGCGGGCCCGCATGGAGCATCGGCACGGCGGGCACGTCAAGCTTGTCACCAGCCGCAGGGGCACCCTGCTCGGCGCCGGTATCGTCGGCCCGGGGGCGGAGGAGTTGATCAACCTCTTGACACTCGCCATATCGAAGGGCATGACCGCCAGAGATATAGCCTCTATAATGATTCCTTATCCGGCGCTGGCCGATGCGGTGCGGCGGGCCGCTATGACGTTTCGGGACAGCAGGCTCGACGCCCCACTTGGACGCTTTCTGACCGAATGGAATCGTTCGATCGAACAGCAAACCCTCAAGATCAGAGAGTTGACGTCGTTCCTTGCCGAGAAAGCCCGGCAAGTTTTACGGGGCCCAACGTAGCGCATGATAATAAAAAAGTTGCCGAATTCTTGGACAGAATCGGGCAAGAAAACAAGTCAATAGTGGCGCCGGGGATTCGAGGTGGAGCGATCCTGGCCGAGCGGAACTAGTGCCGCTCCTCGGGCGTTGGTTCGAATAGGGGTTGCCATGACCGATCTCGTGATGCCTCCGGGCGAGGGTCTCGCGGCGAGCGGAATCCTCGCGAAAAAGCGTCGGCCGGTCCGCTTCGGCCTGGCGACGCGGGTGCTTCTCTTAAACACCGCTTTCGTCATCGCCGCGGCGACGATGATCTACATCCCCGCCATCGCCAACTATCGCGACAATTGGTTGCGGCAACGCCTCCGCGCCGCCTATACGGCCGCGCTCGTGCTCGACGCGGCGCCCCAGGCCATGGTGCCCCCAGAATTGTCGCGGCAATTGCTGGATATCGTAGGCGCGCGAATCATCGTCCTCAGCAAGAATGGCACGAAGCGGATCCTCGCCGCGTCCGAGTTGCCGCGCCGCGTCGATGAAGTTTACGATTTTCGCGAGTCTGCTTTCCTGCCCCTGCCCGACGCGGTGGCCACGCTGATGGCGCCGCCAGGACGGGTCATCACGATCGTCAGCGAAGCGCCCATGGGTGGCGAATGGATCGCGATCACCATGGACGAGGCGCCGCTGATCAGGGACATGCGCGCCTATTCGCTTCGGCTTTTGGCGGTTACCCTCGTCATGTCGATGATCGTCGCGAACCTCGCAACCGTCGCGATTCACTTCATGGTACTTCGCCCGGTGCGGCGGCTCACCAATAGTTTGATCGAATTCGGCGCCAATCCCGAAAATCCCTCCCGCCGCATCATCGTCCCATCCGGCGGCAACCACGAGATTGCTCACGCCGAGGAGGAACTCGCGATCATGCAGGATGTTTTGGTCCGCGAGTTGAAAGAGAAAAAACATCTAGCCGCGCTCGGGCTCGCGGTTGCCAAGATCAATCACGACATGCGCAATATGCTTGCCTCGGCGCAGCTTCTGTCCGACCGCCTCGCGAATGCCGACGATCCGCTCGTCCAACGGCTCGCGCCCAAGCTTGTCGCCACGCTCGATCGCGCGATCCGTTTCTGTCAGGCGACGCTGACCTATGGCCGCGCCGTCGACGATCCCCCAAAATTGACGCGCTTTCCGTTGCAGGGGCTCGTCGCCGAGGTCATGGAAATGATCGGGCTCGAAGTGCGCGGTGGGATCGAGTTCGTCAACGCGGTCGCCGCCGACTTCGAGATCGCCGCGGATCGAGAGCAAATGTTTCGCGTGCTTATGAATCTACTTCGCAACGGCGTCGAAGCGCTGGAAAACGCCAGGGCGGAGCCAGGACGGCCGAAGCGGATCCGGGTCGAGTCCTGGTCTGAGGATAAAACGGCGGTGATTGAAGTCGCCGATACCGGACCCGGCGTGCCGCCAAGCGCACGGGCGCGGCTCTTCACCGCCTTCAGCTCAAGCCGTTCCGGCGGGTCTGGCCTCGGCCTCGTGATCGCGGCCGATCTCGTGCGCGGCCATGGCGGTGCCATCACGCTCGTCTCCGGCGCCGAGGAGGAGAGTTCGGGCGCGAAATTTCATATCACCCTGCCCCAGGACGCAATTCGTACGCATGAAAGGGATGGCATCACCACCCCAGCTCCTGTTGCCAGGAGGATGCCGAGCGGCTAAGTCTGCCCCGATGTCCGCGCATGATTTCGTGAGGAGCGAGGTGGCCGAGAGGACCATCCTGCCGGAGGCGCCCGTAGCTCAGCTGGATAGAGCACTAGACTACGAATCTAGGGGTCGGGAGTTCGAATCTCTCCGGGCGCGCCAATTAAGCTATTGTATTATATGTGACTTTTGAACTGGACTATTCGCTTGCTCGCTGCTTGATTGGCGGGGTACCACGGGGCCGAAGCGAAATTCGATTTTTTTTTGGCCCGTCAGGTTATTCGAAAACGATGGGCAAGCGATGTTTCCAGCAAGTTCGGGTATCGGGCTCTTCGCCCTTCGGCTCTCGGACATTGTCTTCAGAAGATCCCGGGAGGTATGGAAGAGCACGAAATACCTGGTCGTAGCTCGCAAGGAAGATCTGCTCGGACATCGTGGCGAGCTTTTGCGCTCTAATCACGTAGGATTCCGGCCCGGGCTTGTGTTGACCCTTAAAGAGATCGATCGCGTAATTGTCGACTGGCTCATATTCTGCAAGGTCCGTTGCTGAACCGGCGATCAACACACTGTGCCGCTTGCTTGCCATCGTCTACCTCCGTCGCAAAACTAACACCCAAGATGGACCGAATTTCGGAGGGCAGCTCATTGACATGATGCCGGAGTCAGCAGATTCTTGTCAGATCAAGGAACTTGCATGCATCCGGCCGTCATCGAGTGCCGCCCGGCTTCGCGGGACCGGAACGGGTGCCGAGCCTTTTGGGCACGCCGTGTGGCGGATATGACGGATGTCGATTCCCCCCAAAGAACAGGTGGACTCGAGCGATGTCGGCCTGGCGCTGCTGGGCTTCGCATCCGGCAGCATGGATGCGTTGGCCTTTTTCAATCTCGGCGAGGTTTTTCCGTCGGCTATGACCGGCAACACAGCCTTGCTTGGCCTCGCGCTCGGACAGGGCCACGTGATCGCGGCCTCGCGCCCTTTCGTCGCATTTGTCGGCTTTCTGGGCGGCGCGGCTGCGGCTTCGGCGAGCGTTGATCTTTGGCTCGATAAGCTTCCCGCGCCGCGGGCGGTCTGTTGGCTTCTTGCTCTCGAAGCTTGCTTCCTCGCCGCCTTCGCCCTGGCATGGCAGTTCCTCGCCTGGCCGATCGCCGGCATCGCTCTCTATGGCCTCATCGTCGTCGCCTCTTCGAGTATGGGGATCCAAAGCGTTGCGGCGCGGTTGGTCGGTCGGTCCGGGATCACGACCGTCGTGTTCACGAGCACGCTGACCTCCATCGTGACCGCGGCGATCGAGGCCCTGCTGCGGCCGCCGCACAGGCTGCCCTTCGCCACGAAGCGGCAGATCGG
>DATARJ010000024.1:0-15509 GCA_036264205.1 Methylocella sp. | reverse complement strand
GCGTGCAAGTATCGCCCATGATCATAAAGGTCGCGTGTTTCTTTTCCCAGCACTCGCCGATGTTGGGGCAGCCCGCCTCCTCGCAGACGGTCACGAGCCCATGGTCCCTGACGATTTTTTGCGTTGCGGCCCACTCCGCCGAGCCCGGCGCCTTGACCCTGATCCATTCGGGTTTTCGCGCAACCGGCTGGTTGGGCCGATGCGCTTTTTCGGGGTGGCGGGGACGTGCCACGCGCTCGAGGTTCTTTTCGAGGAGGCTGGGCGCATCAGACATGAGAATATCTAACCTTTTTCGGACGCAACACGATCGAGGCGACCTTACAAATGGATCACCCTTCCGTAGGCGTCCAGCACGCTCTCGTGCATCGTTTCCGACAAGGTTGGGTGTGGGAAAATTGAATTTATAAGTTCCGCCTCGGTCGTCTCGCAATTCATGGCGATGACAAAGCCTTGGATCAGCTCGGTGACCTCCGCACCCGTCATATGGGCGCCGAGAAGTTTTCCGGTTTTGGCATCAAAAATAGTTTTTACGAGTCCCTCTGGCTCGCCGAGCGCGATCGCCTTGCCATTGCCGATGAAAGGAAAGCGGCCGATCCTGACCTCAATACCCAACTCTTTGGCTTTTGCCTCGGTGAGGCCAACGGAGGCCACCTGCGGATTGCAGTAGGTGCAACCAGGAATCATCGTCTTGTCGAGGGGGCGCGGATCGAGACCCTTGATCGCCTCGACGCAAATCACGCCTTCATGCTCGGCCTTATGCGCGAGCATGGGCGGGCCGGCGACATCGCCGATCGCATAAACCCCCGGCACATTGCTGCGCCCCATTCCATCCGCGATAATCATTCCCCGCTCAGTCTTCACACCTAGCGTCTCAAGCCCAAGGTCCTCAACATTGCCTGCAACGCCGACCGCGGAAATCATGCGTTCGGCTTCCAACGTCCGCGTCGCGCCTTTGCTGCCTTCGATGGTGGCCACGACGCTATCTCCCTTTCTTTCGATTTTCGTCACCTTGGTGGAGGTCAGAATTTCCATGCCCTGCTTTTCAAACCGCTTGCGCGCGTGTGCTGCAATTTCCGCATCCTCGGCGGGCAGAATTTGCGGCAATATTTCGACGATGGTCACTCGCACGCCCATGCTGCGATAGAAAGAAGCGAATTCGACCCCGATCGCGCCGGAACCCACGACGATAAGGGATTTTGGAAACTTTTCCGGCACCATGGCCTCGAAGTAGGTCCAGATGAGCTTTCCGTCCGGCTCGATGCCCGGTATGGCGCGCGGCCTCGCGCCGGTCGCGACAATGATATTTTTGGCCGCGTAGGCACCGGCGCCCAAAATGCCCTTGGGGATCGGGTTCGGCGGTTGCATGACTGGCTTTGTCGATACGCCTACCCATACCTCGCCGGGTTTCGCGATCGTCGCCTCGCCCCAGATCACATCCACCTTGTTCTTCTTGAGCAAAAAGCCAACGCCATTGTTCAGCTGCGCCGAAACCACGCGCGATCTTTTCACAACGGCGGCGGTGTCAAAGCCGATCTTGCCATCGACCTTGAGGCCATAATCCTTCGCGTGGTTGAGATAATGAAAAATTTCCGCCGAGCGCAACAATGCCTTGGTAGGAATGCAGCCCCAGTTAAGGCAGATGCCGCCCAGATGTTCGCGCTCAACGACGGCTGTCTTGAAGCCGAGCTGGGCCGCGCGAATCGCCGCGACATAGCCGCCGGGGCCGCCGCCGATAACGAGGATATCGTAAGGCTCAGCCATGGTTGCCGGCCTGTTGTGGGAGGGTACGGGAATGCGGTCTCACACCAGCATCCCCGCCGGATGTTCGATCAGATCCTTGAACGCGGCGAGAAGGTTAGCACCCACAACGCCATCGACCGCGCGGTGATCACACGAAAGCGTCACGCTCATCAAGGTCGCGGCGGCGGGCACACCGTCCTTCATGATGACGCGCTGCTCCGCCGCGCCAACCGCCAAAATTGTCGCGTGCGGCGGATTGATGATGGCGGAAAAACTTTTTGTTCCGAACATGCCGAGATTGGACACCGCGGTTGAACCGCCCTGATATTCCTCCGGCCTAAGCCTGCGGGCGCGGGCGCGAGTGGAAAAATCCTTCATTTCGCTCGATATCACGGACAATTTTTTGGTCTCGGCGGCGCGGACAATCGGCGTAATCAGGCCACCTGGGATCGCCACCGCGACGCCGATGTCGGCGTGCTTGTGTTTCAACATGGCGCTCTCTGTCCATGTCACATTGGCGTCCGCGGTGCGGATGAGCGCCAGCGCCAGCGCCTTGACGATAAAATCGTTGACCGAGATTTTGTAAGCAGGCTTGCCCTCCTTGTCCTTTGGCGCGGCGGCGTTGATCGCTTCGCGCAAACTCGTGAGAGCGTCGAGGTTGCAATCGGCGGTCAGATAAAAATGCGGAATCGTCCGGCTTGCCTCAACGAGCCTGCGCGCGATGATCGTGCGCATTGAATCATGCGGAATTTCCTCGAAAGAGCCCGGCGCGAAATTTTTTCGGATGAGTTCGTCCGGCGGCCTGGGCAAAGGAACAGCTGGCGCCTTGGTGTCTTGCGTGGGAGCCGCGGCCGGAGCATGCGCGAGCGCTGCCCTTACGTCCCGCTCGACGATGCGGCCGTGCGGACCCGAACCGCTAATCGATGCAAGATCGAGCTCCGATTCCTTGGCGATCCGGCGCGCGAGCGGCGAGGCGAAGGTGCGCAGGCTTGGTTGCCCATCGAGTGACACGCCGGGGCGAGGCGTGTTGGCTGGCGTCGGAGGTGCGGTGGCCAGCGTTTCTTGAGAAGGCACCGATTCTTGGCGAGGCGACGATTGTTGCGGAGGCTGAGGCGCACCAAGACCTCCGGCGGCGGAAGGACGCGGCAAACCACTCGCGGCGTCGGGTTTCGCATCTTCCCTCTCCCCCGCGATCAACCCAATGACATCGTTGACCGGCACATCGGCGGTGCCCTCCGGAACCACGATTTTGACGAGCACGCCTTCGTCGATCGCTTCGACTTCCATGGTCGCCTTGTCGGTTTCGATCTCGGCGAGGACATCGCCCGGCTTGATTTTGTCACCCTCTTTCTTCAGCCAGCGGGCAAGGTTGCCTTTTTCCATGGTCGGTGACAGCGCTGGCATGAGAATGTCGATCGGCATGGTCCGTCACTTCATTGCGGATGCTCGGTAAGTTCGAGGCGGCGGAGTATTCTTTCCATCTGCTCATCGCGCCGGTCCATCCTGACTGAGAGCTCCGCGATCTGGAGCTCCATATGGGCCATGCGCACCTCGAAATTGCCGACGCGGCCTCTGATCTCGCGGACATCAGTCTTCAAGTCGGCGATATCTGCTTGAATGCGACGAAGCACCTCGAGGATAAGTTCATTCGTCGGCTCGGCCATGATCTCTCCTATCGATAGCAGACGATCCTGGCAGCTTCGATAACCTCTTCCGCGCTGGGCAGGGCGAGCTTTTCGAGGGTCGCGGCATAAGGCATCGGCACATCCTTGCCGCAGATTCGTATTACCGGCGCATCGAGATAGTCGAAGGCGCCTTCCATGATTTTCGCGGTGATCTCGGCACCGACGCCGCTTTGCGGCCATCCTTCCTCGACCGTGACGCAGCGGCCGGTTTTCTCGACCGATCGGATAATCGTTTCGTTGTCCATCGGGCGGATCGTGCGAAGATCGATGACTTCGGCATCGATGCCTTCGCGCTCCAGTTCCTCCGCCGCCTGCAAAGCATAGACCATGCCTATTCCGAAGGAAACGATGGTCAAGTCCTTGCCCGCGCGGGCGATCCGCGCCTTGCCGATCGGAATGAGAAAATCATCGAGCGCGGGCACTTCGAATTTGTGCCCATAAAGGATTTCGTTCTCAAGAAAGATGACCGGATTCGGATCGCGGATCGCGCTTTTCAAAAGCCCCTTGGCATCGGACGCCGTATAGGGCATGACAACTTTGAGCCCCGGAATATGCGAATACCACGCGGCATACTCCTGGCTGTGTTGCGCCGCCACCCGCGCGGCCGCGCCGTTGGGGCCGCGAAACACGATCGGACAGTCCATCTGGCCGCCCGACATATAGCGCGTCTTGGCCGCGGAATTGATGATCTGGTCCATCGCCTGCATCGCGAAGTTGAAGGTCATGAATTCGACGATCGGGCGGAGCCCGGCGAAGGCCGCGCCTATCCCGAGCCCGGCAAAGCCATGTTCGGTAATCGGCGTATCGACCACTCTGCGGGCGCCGAATTCCTGCAACAACCCTTGGGTGATTTTATAGGCGCCTCCGTATTCGGCCACCTCTTCGCCGATGATGAAAACGTCGTCGTCGCGGCGCATCTCCTCGGCCATCGCGTCGCGCAAGGCTTCGCGCACGGTGAGTGTGACCATGGCCGTGCCTTGGGGAATTTCTGGCCTTAAGTCTTTCGCGGGTTCGCTTAACTTGGCTGCCGGCGCGGGCGGCGCCGTCGCGGCGCGCGCCACCGGCTCCAAGCCGCTTGCCGGCGCGGGCGGCGCGAAGGCTTCTTCGCCCTCCTCCGCGATCACCGCAATGGGCGTATTAACCGCGACATTGTCGGTTCCGCCCGGCACCAGGATTTTGGCAAGGGTGCCGTCGTCGACAGCCTCGACATCCATGGTCGCCTTGTCGGTTTCGATCTCGGCGACGACATCGCCCGAGCGCACTGCGTCACCTTCTTTTTTCAGCCACTTCGCAAGCCTGCCTTGCTCCATTGTCGGCGAAAGCGCGGGCATGAGAATGTTCGTCGCCATCTAGTGTCCTTGCAATGGTCCTGCCCGAATCTTTCTCGCCAATTATCCTAAAACATCGGTCCATAACTCAGCCGCATCTGGCTCCGGCTCGTGCGAGGCAAATTCCGCGGCCTCGGCGATGATCGCGCGAATCGTCGCGTCGATCTTCTTGAGGTCGTCTTCGCTTGCTTGCTTGCTCGCCAAAAGGCGCGCGCGGACCTGTTCGATCGGATCCCGCTCCGCGCGCATTTTTTGCACTTCGTCCTTCGACCGGTATTTCGCCGGATCCGACATCGAATGGCCGCGATAGCGGTAGGTCTGCATCTCCAGGATCATCGGGCCATTGCCGGTCCGGCACCATGCAGCGGCGCGCGCGGCGGCGGACTTCACCGCGCGCACATCCATGCCGTCGACCTGATCGCCCGGAATGTTGAAGGATTGGCCGCGTTTGGAAAAATCGGTCAGCGCCGAAGACCTCGTGACGGACGTGCCCATGGCGTAGCGGTTATTTTCGATAATATAGACGATAGGGAGTTTCCACAGTTCCGCCATGTTAAAACTCTCGTAGACTTGCCCTTGGTTCGCCGCGCCGTCGCCGAAATAAGTGAAGCAAATGTTGCCATTGCCGCGATAACGGTTGGCGAACGCTAGCCCGCTGCCGAGCGGCACCTGCGCCGCCACGATGCCATGGCCCCCGTAAAAATGTTTTGCCTTCGAAAACATGTGCATGGAGCCGCCCTTCCCTTTTGAGGCGCCGCTCCGCCGCCCGGTCAATTCCGCCATGACGGCCTTGGGGTCCATGCCACAAGCGAGCATATGGCCGTGATCGCGATAGCCGGTGATGGTCTGATCACCTTCCGCCGCCGCCATAAGGACTCCCGTGACGACCGCCTCTTGACCAATGTAGAGATGGCAAAAACCGCCGATGAGACCCATCCCATACATCTGCCCCGCTTTTTCCTCGAACCGGCGGATGAGGAGCATGTTGCGAAAGGCGGCCAATTCCTCTTCCTTGCTGAAAGCTGCGTCGTTCGCGCGCGTTTTTTGTGCTTTCGAAGGCGCGGTTTTGCGTAGGACGCGAGATGATGCGGCGGCCATGAGATGCCCTTGACAAAGCCGGAGCCGGCGGGAGCATCAAAATAGCGCAGCTCGAACATGAAAGCGAGCTCTCGGACATCGAGGCGGCAGCGTATGCACTTCGCGATTCCAGGGCCGTCTCTTTCCTGGATCAGGGATTGTCGAGTGCATATTTGCGGCAATGTTCGAGATAGGCGCGCTCATGGCTGACTAGGAGATCGACCATGCTTCGCCACAACCAGGACGGCGCGCCGAGCAATTTCGACCGGTTCGGCCTTCCAAGCTTTATCCGTCGCCGCGTCCATCTGGCGCGCGTGAGTGCGGCCGACCAGATTCGAGCCCGTCATAGAATTTGATCGTATTGCGGCGCACATAGGCATGCGGAGATCGCGCCATCTTGAGGTTTCGCGTTTGCGCTAGGATTTTTTGCCGCTCGTCCGGGGCTTGGAAAACCTATCGGTTTGACATCCACTGAACTTCCGAAGACTTGCCTTCAGCGAAGGTTGGTAGCGCTTATGTCACGGTAGATGGGAAAGCATCTTGCCGCGATCTCCTACTGCACAAGCCACCGTTGCGGAAGCCAAGTCTCCCTAGCGGCAACGGCTGCTCCCATGGCCAAGGCCAACAATCGTTGATGCTGCTAAAGCACAGACGGATATCCAAGCAGCGGAAGCAACCGGTTCACGATCGCCCCCAAACAGACCAGCACCACGAGCAGCTTGAGAAGCTGCGCTAGCCGCGCATCAGGGCAGAATTTATCGATGACCCAAAACAAGATCGCACCAATGACAACGATAATCAGGATTCCAATTACGAGCGTGAGCACGGCGATCTCCTTCATCGTAGCGGCAATTTCGGCAAGCCTTCCCTCGACCCCGTCTGTTGAAGAGCCTTTAGAACGATCGGAAGCAAAGGGGCGCCGATGGTGGCGCCGGCGATGGCCGACGCGATCCCGGTGCCGCGAATGATGCCGAATGGCACCAACCAACACCGATCAGAGCGCCAAGGATCATCCGACGAGATCGAAGCCGAGACCGCGACTTATTTGGCCAGCAAGCCAACCCGCGATATGACTGGCCACTAAACCGACATCCACCGGATGATGGCCTTGTTGAGGCTGAGATTGCCAGGTTCGGCGGACGTTGGCAATGCCAATTCCTCGACCCAGAGGCTTCAAAAGCGTCGCTCGCTTAAGTCTCGCGGCGAAATTGTCCAGGCTCAATTTCGGCGCAACGGCACCGGGCCTCCCGGGAGGCGGACAAAGCCTTGCGCGAGCGCGAGAGGCTTGGTCGCCGCCCCGGTGAAGTGGCCGGGGTCGAGATCGCTTGCCATGGTCCTGAAGGCCGCGACATAATCCACCGAAGGCCGGTTCGAAAGCGCATCGGGAATGGTGCGCGCCGCCCGCCGGAGGCCGGTGAAGGATTGTCCGAGGATCGACTGCGCCGGGAAACTTGCGGTTGAAATATCGCCGGCGAGACCGCGAAGTTTTGCCCGGTCGAGGCGCGCCGCCGCGACAGACGATTGTGTGGCCGGTCCACTCATGGTGTCGCCCGGCGTCGTGCTCGGCACCGCTCCGCGTCGGTCTTCCACCGTTGCCTCCGATGCGAACGCAAGCACTTGCTTCGGCACACTGGCGCGATCCTTGGGCCCCTGGGTAATCACAACGGGAAGATTTGCCGCGCGTGCCAAGGGGGAATTTGCGCCTGGCGCGGCGGCGTCGCTAACGCCTTGATTCTGTTCGGCCGCGAGTGCGGCCACGCGTGTCAGTGAGCCCGGCCGAGCGGGCGGGGTGGGCATATCGACGAAGGCGACCGCGACATCGCCGGGCTGCGCTGGACGGGAAGGCGGAAGTGGCGCCGTCGCTGCGGAGGCGGCGCGTTTGTCGGTCTTTTCCTTCAGGATATCCGCCGCCTCCGAGTCCCGCTCTTGCCGCTCGTCACGGCCTTGCTCGATAGTCGCGCGGTTGCCGCGCAAACTTAGTGCGGAGCCCAAATCGGCGAGGTGTGTCCGCTCCGCGTCCGTTGGGCCTGGCTCGATTTGGGTCGAATTCCTGCCTGGCGCCGAGACCGGCGCGACGGTCGCCGCCCGCGCGTTGACGCGATCGGCAGGGCTTTCGCCATTCATGCGAAGCGCGGCGATTTCGGTTCCACCATGGCGCGCACTTGGCTGCACAAACTGCGGCCCGGCCGCATCGGCTTCGTCCTCTTCTTCATGTTTGCCAAACAGCCAGGCGAACAATCCTCCCGATGGCACTGCTTGCGGCACATCGGCCATCACGCCCCCGCGCGAGGCGATTTCGGCGCGAGCCTCCTGATATCGGGGGAGCGCGCGCCCGTCCGCAGCGAGATGAACGGTCTTGCCATTCGGGAAAAGCCGCGCAAGTTGATCGTAGCTCATGCGCGGCCAAGCTCTCACGCTGCCGACGTCAAGATGGACAAAATTCGAACTCGGGTACCAACCGACGCCGCCGCGCTGCAGACGCATGCCGATTTCGCGAATTCTTTCCATCGGCATTCCGGGCATGGTCGTATCCATTGCCCTGCCCAGTATATGCTGCGAGTGTTCGGCGACGCCGTGGGAGCGGCGGCGCAGCATCGCGTTGGTTTGCGGCGAGCGGTAGGCCGAAACGATCACGATCGGCTGGGTTGCTCCGGCGGTCCGGTAGGCCTCCCAGATCACGTCGAACAGGCGCGGATCCATCCGGGTGCGATCGTTATTCCGCCAATCGCGTAGGAACCAATTGAGCTTTTCGAGAACCGCCGGATCAAAGGAGCCGTTCACGCGAAAGGTCGCTTGAATCGATTCGCCAGTATGGGAGTGATAGAGGTCCAACGTGCGGGTGTCGCCGTTGGCGGCCGCCGTCTCGGTCGAGGAAGGAACGACGATGCTCGACAAGAGCGCCGCGACTCCGGTTGCGGCAACGAGACAAGCATATCTGATGGGAGCCGGGCGGAGGTGCGATTTTCGCACGTGAAATCTCGCGGTTCTGACGGGGCGGAACTAGTCTTGGGATTTGAGGCGCCGCACATCGATGTTGAAACGAACTCACCGATATTGAAGGTCTGATTTTGTCTGAATTTGTTAACTCCTGCCGCTAACGGCTAACGGCCCGTAACGCGCTCTTAACCTTCCCATCATTGACGAATCGTCAGCCATTGCGGCCGCTAGCATTCACCAAATAAAGTGGCAAATATGGCGAGCCTGTGTCGGATCTGGCGCGGAGATTTCGCGATTCGCGTTTCGCTTGCATCTTCCAGGGGATACATAGCGTTTACGTTTTTGGCACGGGCTTTTTTCCGTTCTCGCCCGACAGGCCGCCGATTGCTTCAGGCCGTCTCCAGAACAGTTATTTTTCCATGCGTTGGGCACGTCGAAACAAGTCGAAGCGTCCGAGTCGTCGCGAGCGATCCTTCAAGCGGGCGTTGACCCCACGCGCGTTCAAAAAACGCCTCGCCTCGCTGGCTTCCATATCTTTCTTCATTGGAGTTTAATGAAGAGCCACGCTGGCCGGCGATTGCGCGGCCAGGCAATTCTGTGGTGGACGATCCTTTGGAGAGCGGACGATGGCCGGTTACGATGTCGACCTGTTCGTGATCGGCGCGGGATCGGGCGGTGTGCGCGCCGCGCGAGTCGCGGCGGCCCATGGTGCCAAGGTCATGATCGCGGAGGAATTCCGCATCGGCGGAACTTGCGTGATCCGCGGCTGCGTGCCGAAAAAGCTGATGGTCTATGCCAGCCGGTACAAGGACCATTTTGAGGACGCGGCTGGTTTTGGCTGGAATCTTGCCGCGCCTTCCTTCGACTGGCAGAGACTTGTCGCCGCAAAGGAAAGGGAAATCTCTCGCCTTTCCGCGGTCTATCGCGACAATCTCGACAAGGCGGGCATCGCCGTCGAAGAAGGCCGCGCGGAAATCGAGGATGCTCATCACGTGCGTCTTCTCGGCGGTGGCCGCAAGGTGAGCGCGAGAATTATCCTTATCAGTACCGGGGCCGCGCCGGTTCTCGAACCTGACGTCCCGGGGCGCAAATATGCGATCACCTCGAACGAGGTGTTCGATCTCCCGGAATTGCCAAGGCGCATGCTGATCGTCGGAGGCGGCTATATCGCGGTGGAATTCGCCTCGATTTTTGCGCGGCTGGGCACAAAAGTGTCCCTTGTCGCGCGGGGCGAAAATGTGTTGCGCGGTTTCGACGACGATATGCGCGTCGGCGTGCGCGACGGGCTCGCCAATGCCGGCGTCAAACTCATTTTCGGTATGCAGCCCGTACGCATCGAAAAGACACCAACGGGCTGCCGCGTGAGTTTGACGAAGGGCGGGCGGCTCGACGCCGACCAGGTGATGATCGCGACCGGCCGCAGGCCAAACACGCCGGGACTTGGTTTGGAGAAGGCTGGCGTCAAAACGGACAGCCTGGGGGCGGTGAAGGTCGATGAATTTTCGCAAACGAATGTCTTGTCGATCTATGCGGTCGGCGATGTCACCAACAGGGTCGCCCTGACGCCTGTCGCCATTCGCGAGGGGCACGCTTTCGCCGAGACGGTTTTCGGCGGCAAGCCGGAGGCCATCCTGCACAGCAATATAGCCACTGCCGTCTTTTCGACGCCGGAATTGGGGTGCGTCGGCCTGACCGAGATGGAGGCGCGGGCAATCTATGATTGTGTTGACATTTATCTCGCGAATTTCCGCTCCTTGAAGGCGGCCCTGTCCGCGCGGCGGGAGAAAATCCTGATGAAGATCGTCGCCGATGGCGCGACAGACCGCGTCCTCGGCGTGCATATTCTCGGCGAGGATGCGAGCGAGATGGCGCAACTTTTGGGAATTGCCGTTAAAATGGGCGCCAAAAAGGCCGATTTCGACGCGACCATGGCGCTGCATCCGACATCGGCGGAAGAACTCGTCACCATGCGAACGCGTACCGCGCGGTTCGAGCGGGAAATCCCCGGCCCGGAAGGCCCAGACTCTGGGCCGCTCGACGAGGGGTGAACAATCGGTGGTGGTCAGATTGAAAGCCTAGTTGACGCCGCGACGAGTTTAAATGTCTTTGCGCTGTTACTTAATTCTAATCCCGCTGGCTCTGGTCTGCGGTTGCAGGAGCTGCAAGGCGCGGCATTGGTAGGGGCGATGGAATATCGACATTATTCCCGGTTACGACATTGTGATATTGTACCCAAAGATTGTCTCGGACTGGTTGCGGTGCAGTCTTTGGGAGAGTCTTTATTTGCTCAATTAAATAATCCGCCGCCCTTCTCCTACCATCCATTTGCCTGTCTAGCTTTGCTGACGCCCGACACACCGATACCAAACCCAATCGGTCCGGCTACGGCGCACATCGCCTCTAGTTACGGAGGCCCGTTCCGCGAATTGATTTCCTCGATGGATCTCATGGTAAGCACGCATTTTCCGATCGTCAGCCCGGATTGAATATCGCGGTGGGCCAGGCCAGCTTGTTCGAACGGGTAGCATTTCGTGGGTGGCGGAACCAGCCTCCCGTGATCGAAATCGGTCAGCAAATCGCGCATGATCCGATCGAGGAGGGAGACCCCGTTGAATAAATGGCTCAAATTGAAGGCCATGACGCTCTTGTTTTCGTTGGCGAGCCGTAGAACGCCAAAACGAGGCAGGAGCGCATACCGTATCATGGCCCCTAATGCGCCGATCGGCTTTCCGTTGCGCGGTACAATACCGTGCGCCCCGTACGCGACCAGCCGCCCCATGGGTGCCAACAATCGCAAGCTCTGGCGCAGGGTTAGGCCATTAGCGTCAAAGACGGCGTTATATCCATTCGGCGCGTAATGGCGAGCTGCCGCGAACCAATTGTCCCCTGATGCATCGATGACCGCATGGGCGCCCGCGACATTTGCCGCCTGAAACTTATGGGTGGACCCGACCACGCCCACTGCGCGGATCCCCCTCAGACGAGCGAGCTGCAGCAACGCCCCACCTACGCCGCCCGCCGCGGAGTGGACCAGCATGGCGCTTGCCGGCCGTGGCGCGGCAAGCTCGTCCAGCGCATAGGCGGCTGTGAGAAACGCGACGGCTATGCCAGCAGCTTGTGGGGTCGTCAGCCGGCTGGGACAAGCGAAGACTTGATGGCGAGGAACCGCGACTTGTTCCGCGTACCCTCCGAACCGTGTGAGCGCGATCACCCGTTCTCCGATGTCGAGGCCGTGTACTCCTTCGCCGAGTGCCAACACGCGCCCGGCGACCTCGAATCCAGGCGTAAATGGCCAACCTACGTAGCGCCAGGAGGCGCCATAAAGACCAAGCCGCGCTACGCAGTCGGCGAAGTTTACGCCCGCCGCTTCGACGCCAATTACCACCACGCCAGGGCTTGCCGCGGGCGGAGCGGCATGAACCACCTTTAGAGCACCAAAACCTCCGGGATGGCGGACTGAAATTTGCCGCATAGGATTGGTCTCGCTCCCGGCCTTGCAAGCGAAAGTCAAGCTTTGGCAAGAGAGTTATGTGGTGCTCGATCTCGCGATGCCGGTGAAGAGGCGCTGTCGGCGCGTCGACCCCGCGCCGGAACGGCCGACATTAATCGGCCAATGGGGCTTCGCCGCCTGGCACTTGTGCGAACCCTCGTAAGGCCAGACTATCGCGCCGGATATCGGCGATAATAGACGTGGCGATAATGCCGGTGCCTTTTGAGGCCCCAGCTCGATGCAATTGACGGCCCCGCCGTATAGCCGACCACGCCGCCCGCGACCAAACCAACCGGACCGCCGACCAAGGCTCCCGCCACCGCGCCCATCGCGCCGTCACCTAGCCGCTCCTGTGCATTTGCGACGGAAGGCAGCAAAGTCATTCCCGCGATCGCGGCCATAACCAAAAGCTTTTTCAACGTGCCGGCGCTCCCGCACAGTTACCGCGATCGCCATGGCGTTCCATCGCGTCCGGGAAACTTCTTGCCGTGTTATCGTGAAGAAAGTGAGAACAGCTCGTGTTCTTTTCCGGGCTTTCTCGGGTGCCGAATTTCAGCGATGAGCCGTGGGCGCATGGGACTGTAATGCATTAACCGTGACTCGAAAGCCGCTCGATCATTGCGCCACAGGCGCCAAGCTTTTCCTCGATATGTTCGAAGCCGCGGTCGAGATGATAAACGCGATTGACCATTGTTTCGCCTTCGGCTGCGAGCGCCGCGATGACGAGCGACATGGACGCGCGAAGATCGGTCGCCATCACCGGGGCGCCCTGGAGTTCCTCTACCCCTTCGATCACGGCGGCATCGCCGTCAAGCTTTATATGGGCGCCAAGCCGCACCAATTCCTGAACATGCATGAACCGGTTTTCAAAAATTGTTTCGGTGATCCTCGACGAGCCCTTGGCCTTGGTCATCAAGGCCATGAATTGGGCTTGCAAATCCGTTGGAAAGCCAGGGAACGGCGCGGTGGCGATGTCGACCGGCGCGATGCCGGCGCCATCGCGCCAGACGCGAAGCCCTTCGTTGGTCGACGAAATTTCCACGCCGGAGCGTTCGATTGCTTCGATCACGCTCTCCAAAAGGCTTGAGCTTGCGCCTTCCAGCGTCACATTGCCGCCGGCCATGGCGACGGCCATCGCATAGGTCCCGGCTTCGATGCGGTCCGGCAACACGACGTGGCGTGCTCCCGACAGGCTGCCCACGCCCTCGATCTCGACCACGGATTGCCCAGCCCCCTTGATCCTCGCGCCCATTTTGTTGAGGCAATCGGCAAGATCGACGGTCTCTGGCTCGCGCGCCGCATTGATGAGAAGCGTATGGCCCTTGGCGAGCGAAGCGGCCATCAGCGCGGTATGGGTGCCGCCAACAGTCGACTTGGGAAACTGGATCTCGGCGCCGGTTAGCCCCTTGCGCGCCTTGGCATGGACATAGCCCGCCTCGATCTCGACGTGCGCTCCGAGCTTTTCGAGAACCATGATGAGAAGATCGACCGGCCTCGTGCCAATCGCGCAGCCACCGGGCAGGGAAACCTTTGCCTCGCCCATCCGTGCGAGAAGCGGCGCGATGACCCAGAAACTCGCCCGCATTTTGGAGACGAACTCGTAGGGCGCCATTATATCGACGATCTGGCGCGCGCTAAGATGGATCGCCCGGCTCGCGTGCGCGAGGGCGCCCGGCCGCCTTCCATCGACCGAGTGATCAACGCCATGATGACCGAGTATGCGCAAGAGCATGCCAACGTCGGCGAGATTCGGGATATTTTCCAGGGTCAGAGTTTCGCTCGTGAGCAGCGAGGCGATCATCAGCGGAAGCGCCGCGTTCTTGGCGCCGGAAATCCTTATGACGCCATTTAACGATTGGCCGCCGACGATCCGAATGCGATCCAAGGAACACCCCGTTTTCAAAAAAGTCCGAATTACTCTTGTTTTGTGCTCGCCTCGTTTTGAACGCCTTCGCATTGAGCCGTTTTGCTTTCGGCCGCGTCCCCCGTTTGTTTCCCCCGGTCTTTCTTTTGCGCCTTGCGGCGGCCAAGGTTCGCCCGCAATGCTTGGACGAGGCGAAGGCGCTCGGCGGCTTTGCGCGAAACGGCTGCATCCGACAAAATCGGATTTCCGCCATCCGGCACAGGCCGGTCATTGGAGCCGGACGAGCTCATGATTTCGTCTTTCAAGAAGCTTCGCCAAACGGCCCGCGCCTCCGGCAGAAAGATGGTGTCCCAGGGAGCGGGAGGGCGTGCTGAGAGTCTTGTAGAGCGCCACGGCGGCCAAGACAAGGCTCGGATTTGTGGCGCGCAACGACCGGCCCGCCGGATTCGAACCTGCCATGTTGGAGGCGGCCATCCGGTGCCCCGGGCCGAATTGAGTCACGGCTTGGCGGCCAGGCGCGACGGATCGGCAAACGCGGCATGGGCTCATTCAACGCGCGGCTCCCGCAAATATGACACGGCTGTGAGCCGCAAGCAGTCTATATAATATCAAATACTTACGCTTGGCTTGCCAACCCGCGACGAATAATCCGGGCGAGGTCTTCGCGTCGGGTCTTGCTCGCGTCGCGATCCCACCGCATAACCCTTTCCGGATCTTAACGAGCCGCCGCACGTTTAAGCAAACTACGGCCTTCGGGCACGGAAAAACGAGGATGAGGCTTTGGATAAAAGATACGTGCGGCATGACATAGCGGAAGAGTCCGCGAGCGGCCTCAATGGCGCGGCGCGGCTGCGCCGCGGCTCGATCTGGCAAATGCTCGCCCTCGCTTTGAGCCTCGTGATCGCGGCTTTTTCGATCTACGTTCTTGGCCGCGTGGTTTCGGCGGTTAGCCTAAGCGCTTTGCGCGAGGCAATAGCGGCGACCAGCGCCGAGCAGATCCTAGCGGCGGCGCTTTTGACCGTCGTGTCGTTCCTTGCCCTGACCGGCTATGACGGGCTCGCGCTGCGCCAGCTTAACGCTCACATTCGTTATAAGACGACGGCGCTGGCCTCGTTCACGAGCTATGCGATTTCCTTTACGCTCGGCTTCCCTTTGATTACCGCGGGCACGGTTCGCTATTGGATCTATTCGCAAGTGGGCTTGACGGCGAGCAAGGTCGCGAGCCTCACCGTGATCGCCGGCGTGACTTTTTGGTCCGGCACGGTTTTTGTGATTGGCGCAGGACTAGCGTTTCACGCCGGCGCCATCAGCTCGATCAATCATCTCTATCCGCTGGTCAACATGCTGTTAGGGCTTGTCGTGCTGGGCGCGATCTTCGCTTATCTCGT
>DATARJ010000305.1:0-1971 GCA_036264205.1 Methylocella sp. | reverse complement strand
CGAGGCGCGCGGGGACATCCGCGGCGGCCGCTTCGTCGCCGGCTTCCCGGGCGAACAGTTCGCCCTGCCCGAAGCGATCGGCACATTGCGCGAGGTCAGGCGCAAACCCCCTTCGGGTGCTTGGATCTCGCTGTCGGGAGCCGACCCGCTCAACCTCGCCGGTATCCTGACCCCTGGGCCAAAGCTCGCGGCGCTGACCGGCAATCGCTTGCTCTATCGCGATGGAATACCGGTCGCGTTGTGCGCCGGCGGCGTGGTGGATTTTCTCGTAATGCTCGACGCCGGCACCCAATGGCAGGCGCGCAAGGCCTTGCTGCGCGGCCCATCGATCTTTCCTGACGCCAACCTCCGCCGCGGCAGCGACGCCGCCGTGGATGCCGCCTGAATAGACGATAAGTGGCTGACAATGTTACGCCGCGAGGCCTTTTACCGCGCGACGGCTGTTAGCGCCGAGTGGGAGCAAAAAAGCGAGGTTACCCTTCCATGCGATCCGCGAAAGCTTTACATGGTGGCACAGCCTCTTAACCGCCATGAACCCAGGACGGAAAGCTCGTGACCACAAATGGCAAACAACTTCTCCACTTTGTATTCGGGGGCGAACTGAAGGATTTGAGCGGCACGGAATTCCGCGATTTGTCCAAGCTCGATATCGTGGGTATCTTTCCCGACTACGCATCGGCGGCGCAGGCTTGGAAAGCCAAGGCGCAGGCAACGGTGGACAATGCCCATATGCGCTATTTCGTGGCCCATTTGCATCGTCTGCTCGACCCTTCGAAGGACAAAATTTGAGCGTGGAGGCTATCTTTCGATCCCACGATAAAAGTTATGGGCGGAGAGGGTCCGCCCCATTGAAATATCCCGGCCCGCCGTGAAAGATTCGGCCCTCCTGGCTGCCTACCGGCTGGCAAGCGCGAGCTTTGGATTAACCGGGCCATTCTATCTTTATTGGCGGGGAAAGCTCGGCCGCGACGATTTTACCAGGCGCCACGAGCGGCTCGGCCGGCCCCACCTCGCCCGTCCGGACGGGCGGCTCGCCTTGTTGCATGTGGCAAGCGCCGCGCAAACTCTCGCCCTGCCGCCGCTTGTCGAGAAACTGGGACAGCTCGGCTTTACCGTGGTTTTGGCGATCGGCGATATGTCGTCCGGCCCGTTCCGCGCACCGCGCTTGCCGCCATCACTGCACCAGCTCGCGCCGTTGGACGCGCCTCAATTCATGGCGCGGTTTCTCAATCATTGGAGGCCAGATATCGTCCTTATCTCCGGGCCGGAAATTCCGCCAAACCTCATCGTCGAAGCCAGCCGTCGCAAAATTCCTCTCGCACTTGTCAACGCCCGCTTGTCCGCGCGGCGCTTCCTGATTTGGCGGAAATTTCCGGGCTTTGCCGGATCGCTGCTGCGCCGGATAGACCTTTGTTTGGCGCAAACAAACGCCGACGCGCAGCGCTTCGCGATACTCGGTATGCGAAAAGTTCAGGTGACCGGCAATCTCAAATATGATTTCGTCCCCGCGCCGGTCGATCAATCCGCCTTGGCGCGGCTTCTCGCCTGGATTGGGACGCGTCCGGCGTGGGTCGCCGATGGAGTCTATCCTGGCGAGGACGAGATCGCGATGGCGGCGCATCGCCGGTTGGCGCGGCAGTTTCCAGACCTCCTGACCGTGATCGTGCCGCACAACCCCAAACGCATTTTTGAAATCGCCCAAAGCGCCGCCAAAATGGGACTGACGGCGGCGCTGCCCGGTGACGATCGCGAAGGCGCGTCCTCGCCGGAAATCTATATCGCCCTTGCATCGGGCGAGGCGGGAGTGTTGCTTCGCGGCGCCGGCGTGATTTTCGCGGGCAAGTCCTTGCGCCACGGTGGCGGCAAAAACCCGGTCGAAGCGGCGCGTCTCGGCTGCGCGATCCTACACGGTCCGGAGGTCGATGATTTCGAGGAAATTTACGCGGCGCTCGATAATGCGGGCGGCGGGGC
>DATARJ010000028.1:0-2314 GCA_036264205.1 Methylocella sp. | reverse complement strand
CGCTCGATGACGCCGAAATAGGGCCGGAACCGTTTGATTAAGCCGATGAAACGTTCGATTGCCAGCGCCGTCAGCAAAAACGGCAGGCCGAGCCCGCTCGAATAGGCGGCCAGCAGCGCGATGCCCTTGCCGACTGTCTCCTCCGACCCGGCGACGACGTAAATCGCGGTGAGAATGGGACCAATACAAGGCGTCCAGCCGAAGCCGAACGCCAGTCCCATGATGTAGGCGCCCCAAATTCCGGCCGGCCTTTGCACGTCGACCCGCGCCTCCCGATAGAGAAGGGCGAACCGGAACACGCCCAAAAAATGCAAGCCCATCACGATGATCGCACCCCCCGCGAGAAGCGACAGCACTGCGAAATATTTGTGCAGCAGATGACCGAAAGCCGAGGCCATCGCTCCTAGGCCGACGAAAACCGTGGAAAAACCAAAGATGAAAAGCACCGCCGCCAAGAGAATACCGCGCCGTGCGCGGGCTTCGCGGCGGGTGGCGACCTCCTCGATCGTCGTTCCGGCAATAAACGTCAGATAGGGCGGCACCAGCGGCAGCACGCAGGGGCTCAAGAATGATAGAAGACCTGCAAGCGCGGCGGCGAAAAGCGTGACATCATGCGTCATCCGCCTTTCTAGCTTGTTCTGGGATAAGGGAAAAGCGCCAAGGCCTCGCGAAAGCACGGACCCTTCGGGGGGTTCGTAAAATTGACGTGAGCCCAGTTTGCGAGGAAAAATTTCCGATTCGGTTCAGGAAATATTCATGGCGGCAGTAGATAATCTTGTTTCGATGCAAATCGCCGTCGCCTGGCTTTTGCTCCGCAATAATGACCTGGTCCGCGCCGGCACCCGTGCCGCCGCGCAACGGCCTGGCGCGCTGCTTCGATGACGATTTTCCTCGTCTCTTTCTGCAATATCCTGTTCAATTTCGTGATCGGGCTTCTCGTCGCGAAATTTCTTGGCCCAGAGGAATATGGCCGGTTTGCCCTCGCCTACGCGACCGCGATCTTCGTCCAGACTGGCTTTTTCGATTGGATCCGGCTTGGGGCCACGCGGTTTTATTCCGAACGGATACGTGACGAGGAGCCAGCGCTGCGGGCGACGCTCGATTTCGGCTTTGCAATTATCGCCGCCGGGCTTGCGGCCGGCGCCAGCCTTCTTCTCTTCACCGGCATCAGGTTTACACTCTCTTATGGCTTGATCGCCCTGGCGCTCGCCGCCGCCGCCGCCAATGGGCTTTTCGATTATCATACGGCGCTGGTTCGCGCCCGCTTCGACGACCGTCTTTTCACCCGGCTCGTTCTCGTCAAGAACGTTGTGGCTTTCGCTCTCATGGGCGGCGGAGCCTTCCTGTTTGGCTCGGCCAAGATGACCCTTATTGGCACAATCGTCAGTCTCGGCGGATCGGTCGTCACCGCGCGCGCGGCGTTGCGCGATCCGGCCTCACAACCTCGCCTCGCGCGCCTTTCCATTGCCCGTTCGCTGACGGCCTATAGCCTGCCTATCGTCGGCGCCAATCTGCTTTACCTTGCGATCCCTCTTGCCAATCGGTCGATCCTCGCGATCCTCGATGGATTTTCCGAAACCGGACAATTTTCCTTGGCTTATGATTTCGGAACCAAGGCGATCCAGGCGATCGGCTCGGCCCTCGATATTGTGTTGTTTCAGATCGCGGTCGCAACGCACGAATTGCATGGTCCGTCCCGGGCAAGGCGGCAGGTCGCCCGCAACATGACAATCGTTATCGCCATGGTTTTGCCGGCATGCACGGGGCTTTGGCTGACCCTTCCTTCGATTGAGCAATTGGCCGTGCCGGTGGCATTCCGGGGCCATTTCGACTTTCTTTTGCCTCTGATGATGACTGGCCTCTTTTCTATGGCCATGATTCAATACGCCATAAACCCGATTTTCCAGATCGAGAAAAAAACCGCGCCTTTGATTGCCGCGGCCTTGGCGGCTTGCGCCGCCGATCCTCTGTTACTCTTGATTTTGCCTCCGGATGGCGGCGCGTCGAGCCTCGCCATCGCTCAGGCCGGCGCGATGCTGGCCGCGCTCATTGTGCTGACCGGTTTCGCAAGCCGGGCATGGCAGCAATGGCCGCATCCGCGCGATCTCGCCGTCACGGTTTTCGCCAACGCTTTGATGTCCGCGATTGTTCTGCCAATGCGCGCGCAGGAGCCGGGACTTGCAACGCTCGTCGAACAGATTGTCACCGGCGTGGCTGTCTATGCTGTCGTCGTGTTGGGCTTCGATGTTGCCGGCTTGCGTGGCCTCACGATCGCACGCCTGCGCCTGAGGTTTGCGCGAACAAGAACGCCTTA
>DATARJ010000255.1:0-6574 GCA_036264205.1 Methylocella sp. | reverse complement strand
TCCCATAGCCGTAGGCGGCGGCCGTCCGCACCAGGCTTAAGCGGGCATCGGGATCGAGCGGCAGAGCCCGCCCCTCACAAGACTCCGCGCGGGAGAGAAACTTTTCGATTGCCGCCGCGTCGAGCGTGTGGAAGACCATCACCCTGGCTCATCGCCGAAAGGAGTCCGATGCGGTATGTGTTCTAGCTTTCGGCTGCTCCGGCGAAGGTTTTCGCCGCAGTCTTGGCGGCGCCGTTGCCCGACTCACCCAAGCCAAACCGGCTCGAAAATCGCCTATTCATGGCCAGTGGGCAATCCCCGGCGAGCGCCCTCAAAGAGAGGCCGGAAATATGACTGGCCTCGACCGTATTGCACACACAGTCATAAAACCTCTTGCCAACTGGGGGCGTCCGCATATGACAGAGCCCACCCAGGTTTCGTTAAAGTCCTGGTCGCATGAGGCGGCAGACCGATGCGCTTCGTTTTTAGGATACTCTACGATGCCATCGTGCGCTTTACGCAGGATGACGGTTGGGCAATCGCGAGCCACATCGCTCTGTCGATCCTGACTTCAATGTTCCCGTTCCTGATCTTCGTGACCGCGCTCGCGAGCTTTATTGGCACGAAAAGCCTGGCCGATGACGTGCATGAATTGGTTCACATTCTATTTCAGACCTGGCCACCCCAGGTAGCGGCACCCATTGCGAACGAGATCCACAATGTTCTGACGCATTCACGGAGCGGTCTCCTCACGATAAGCGTCATTCTGGCGATCTATTTTTCGTCGAGCGGCGTCGAAGCCGTCCGGATCGGGCTCAACCGCGCCTACGACGTCCGGGACTCCCGGCCGTGGTGGCTGTTGCGGGTTGAATCCATCGCCTATATTTTCGTTGGCGCATTCGCGCTTCTGACGCTAGCTTTCCTTGTTGTGCTCGCGCCCTTGATCTGGGTGGCCGTGCTGCATTTCGCGCCTGGACTTGAGCCGCTCAACCGCCTGATCATCTTCGGCCGTTTCGCGATCGTGAGCTTGGTCCTTCTGCTGGCGCTCGTCCTCGCGCATAAGTTTCTGCCCGCCGGGCGAAGATCGCTGCGCGACATTGCCCCCGGAATTTTGCTGACCTTCGTACTATGGATCGCGGCGAGCATTGCCTTCGGTTCCTACCTCGCCGATTTCGCGCGCAATTATGTCACTACCTACGCGGGCCTCGCCTCGGCGATGATCGCGCTTGTGTTTCTCTACATGATTGCTTCCATTTTCATCTTCGGAGGTGAATTAAACGCGGCGATCCTGCGCGCGATACGCGAAAGAAACGGAAATTTGAAGGTTGCACGAGTTATGCGCGGACGTTGGTGACAGCCGGATCGCGGGGGTTTTCGAAACCTCCGCGTCTCCATCCAAGGAGCGATACGCCATGTCCAGGATAGCGTCATCCAACCGGTTCAGCCAGATGAGTTTTGCGATGCACTGACCGCCGAGGTATTGAAATTTTGGTCAATCGCCTCGGGGACGAGCCCGGGCGCGGATCTGTGGGAATTGCCAAATCGGAAATCTAGGCCCGCTGACACTCGGACGGTCGCGTCGAGACAGAAAGCGATCGCATCCTTGAAGTTCGTCGCGCAGAAATCCGCTTTCGTCGCGGCGCAAAGCTCGCTCGCTTGTCCGGGACCGCTCTGCCAGAAACCGCCGAGAATCTTGGCCTCGGGGAGACGCCGGCGCAGACGCCGCACCGCGAAACGGGCTCCCGCTGGGCTCAAATCGGCATCGAGGTATGAGAGGCATACGAGCCGCGCGCCAGCGGTCGAGAGGCGCGAGATCCGGCCGCTGCCGAGCCCCGCCACCGCGGGCTCAACTTTGGCTTCGATGCCGTGTTTTCCGAGTATCTGCGCTAGCAGGGCTGCGGCCGCTTCATCGATGAAACTGCGGCCAGCGATGCAAAGAACCGGCTTTTCACCTTCCCGCCCCGCTGCGAGGCCGGCGCGCTCCTCACCGATCGGCGCGGCCTCGGCGCTTGGCGCTTCGCTCGGGAGAGTCGAGCCCACTGACTTCTGCACGGCATCGATCGGCGCCGCCTCGGGTGCCGGGGCCGATGCGAGGGGCTCGTCGGCATGATCGGAGAGGTCGTCGATGACCTCCTCGATCGTTTCCTTGATGCGCCTTTGCCGCAGCTCGTCGAGCACGCCGCGGCGGAGATCCGCCTGCGCCATCAGCAAGGCCGGGAGCGCCACCTCGTCGTAATAATTGATGAGCGAATCGGTTTGCAAGAATTCTTCGGCCTGGTCGGACACTTCCGAGGCGTCTCCGGCGAGCAAGCGCTGATAGAAGTTTTCGACCGGAGTGAGAGGCGGCGTATCGCCGAAGATGACATCGAGAAAAGCCAGCCGCTCCACGTGCCGCCCGAGCACGAGAAGACAGACCGTGAGCGGGGTCGACAAGACAAGACCGACCGCGCCCCACAACCACCACCAGAATGTCGCCGAGAGCACGACGGCGATCGGCGAGAGCCCCGTATTGTGGCCATAGAGCCAAGGCTCGACCACCTGCCCTAGAACGGATTCGACGAAAAGAAACAAGGCCAAGGTTTCGAGCGCCATGCCCCAGCCAGGATCAATCGCCGCCGCCAGAGCCAGGGGAAAAACAGCGGCAATCAAGGGGCCAAAGTAAGGGACGAACCGAAGCAAGAATGCGACGACGCCCCAAAGGATCGGGCTTGGAAGGCCGATCAAATAGAGGCCGATGCCGACGATAACGCCGAAGGAAGCGTTCACAAGCGTCTGAACCAAAAAAAACCGGCTGAGCCGCCCCGCCGCATCATTCATCGCGATGGTCGTACGGTGCAAATCGCGCGATCCGGCAAGCCTAATCAAGCGATTGCGCAGATCCTCCCGTTGCAAAAGAATGAAGATGACGAAGACGACGACGATACAGGCCATCTCCAGGGACGAGAGCGCGGTTCCAGCGATGGTCTCCACAATGGCGAAAGGCCCCCATGTTGGCTGAACCTCGACCGGAACCGGCCGCTGGTTTTCCTGACCCTCGGTCAATTGGGTCGTTGCCTCGTCCGAGGGCGCGGGCGCGCTCGAAGGCGCCGGCCGGTGCGGATCAATTTTGCCGAGGTTTTTCAGCGCCGCCGACGCCTTCGAGCGCCTCGGAGCCGCCCGCTGTGTTTCCTGGCCCTGGGTATCTTGGTTCTTTGGTTGGTCCGAAGGCGCGGGTGCGCTCGACGATGCAGGCCGACTCGCATTGATTTCCCCGAGACGTTGCAGCGCGGCCGAAATTTTTGCAAAGAGAGCGTTGTCGATGGTGGCGTCGCGCAACTTGACGATTTTGGCATTGACCGTCGCCTGATATTTCGGCAGATCGACAGCCAGCTCGGAAACCTGGCGGGTCAAAACGGCGCTGACCAAGAATGTGATGATGAACGCCGCGACGACGACGGTCAAGACGGAGGGAACACGACCCAAACCACAGCGCCGCAACAGGAGAACCGGCGGCGACAAGACAAAACTCACCAAAATGGCGATCGCGATAGGAATGAATATTTCGCGCCCGAAATAAAGCGCTGCGACCGCGAGCGCTATGATAAGAAGTGTGGCAAGCATTTCGAGCGTGCGCGCTTGATCGGGCTCCGGCCGAGGACGAGCGAGAGGACCTTCGAGAAAACGGCTCATGATCGGCTCGCCAACGGGGCATATGACGAGATGGTTCAAACCAAAGGCAGAGTTATTCGCCTGCAAAATATCGCGCCTTGGATGAGCGCGCTCACATTACCATGAAGAAAACGTTGGGACAAAGGCGCCGATAACTGAGCGATACCCTCCAATACATACTATTGCTCACTATTTCTCACATGTTTGCTCCTGCAAGGGGCGATCTCAATCGTTCAGCTCTTCAAATCATCTGGCAACTTGCCGCCGTTAGCTGCAAGTTTCGCCATGATTTGTTTGTGAAGCCAAATATTCATTGATGAGGAATTGCTGGTATCGCCATCGTAGTGAAGTTCTTTTGCGAGTTCCTTCCGCGCAGCGAGACTGCTGTCTATGGACAAGAGCTTCATCAGATCGACGACGGAGTGTCGCCAATCGAGCTTCTCGGTTGTCTTGTCGCTCAAGTCGTCGAGCACCGCAGCGACATCTACTGACGGCCCTGGCTGCACCGGCGCCGAAGTCGAAGCCGGAGCGGATGGCGCTGCGTTTGTCGCCCCGTCCGCTTTAGTCGGTCCACTAGTAGGAACGGACGCAGCAGGAGTGGCAGCGGCAGAAGAGGCCGGCGTCTTGCCCAGCACTTTCTCCAAGATTGACCCTAAGATGTTCATCGCATGCTCCTCTATTCTAGCGGTTGCGGACAGTTCGACGTATTCGCCTCCTCTAATCTCCGCTATAGCCGCGGCGCTCGCCCTTTCCACCGCGCTGATCGTAGCCAGAGCGGCCATCGTTTTCGCGATCGTAGTACTTCCGCCGGTGCATGCCATAGGCACATCCGGCGGCCGCTCCCAGTCCGCCGTGCCCCACGAAGTGCCCAGCTATGCCGCCGACAATTGCGCCTTTTATGCAGCCGCGTGCCTTCGCATCATCTGGGAAAGCGAATGTCATGGCGGCAAAGCAGAAGAGGCCCGGAATCAAAAACGCCTTTTTCATGAGTTCCTCCTTTTCCAGGCTTTGTAACCGTTGAGGTGCACTTTGGTTCACGCGTTGCGGCACGTCTTCGATTGGCCGCATTTCAGAGGTTCCCGATTAGCGCAACGTTATAGCAGACCTTGACCTTTGACTCAGCTGGTCTTTGCAAATGCTGGCGGGCGCGATTGGCTTCGGATTGGCGAGAGCTCATAATCCTAGTGTCGCGCTGCAGTGCCAAATCTCGGCCTCGTTACCGATGTCGCGCTCGATCCCTCCACCAGCCATGGGCCATGATATTTTGCGCGGCGAGCGGATTCTGAACGACGAGACGGTTTTCGTTCTCTGGGAACAGGCGCTGAACGAGGCGCGCGCGGGGGGCCGACGTCATCGCACCTTCCGACGTGATCGACGGCCGCGTCGGCGCGATCCGCGCCGGACTCGACGCGGAAAATCCGAGAAGGTGCAGATTTTATGTTACGCTGCCAAATATGCCTCGACCTTCTAATGGGCCTTTCCGCGATGCCATCGGCACCAATGCGACACTTACCGGCGACAAGCGCACCTATCAGTCGACTTTCCACAAGATATTGCATGAGCGCAAGACTCACGGCAAGCCGAGCGCCACGAAACGCACTTCTCCTTGACCATTGGCGACAAGCAGCAAGGCCGATTTCTTGCCGCCGCTCTTCAGCACCTGGATTTTCTTGGCGATGTCGGATGGCTCCTTGACCGGCTCTTGATTGATTTCCATCACCACATCGCCGGCCTGGACATGTTTGTCCGCCGCGGCAGAGTCGGGATCGACGCCGGTGATGACGACGCCGCCAGTGACACTGTTTTTGATCGCGAATTTTTGCCGCAAATCGTCCGTGAGGCTCGAAAATTCCATTCCCAGCGCCTTTTCGACAGGGCCGGGGATCGCCGGCTTTCCCGCGTCGCCGTGCTTGGCTCCGAGGGAAGCCTGCTTTTCATTGTCTTCCAAGCGGCCGAGCTTGATTGTCTTGCTGATCTCCTTGCCTTGGCGGATCACGACGATATCGACATCCTTGCCGACCGGCGCCGCGGCGACGATCTTGGGCAGGTCGCGCGACTCCTTGATCTCGATTCCATCGAATTTGACGATGACGTCCCCGGCCTTGAGGCCCGCCGCCTTGGCCGGCCCCTTGTCGTCGGTTCCGGCGACGAGCGCGCCGCGCACCGCGCCGAGATTGAGGCTTTCGGCGATCGTATCGTCGACGTTTTGGATGTGCACGCCAAGCCAGCCGCGCCGCGTTTCGCCGAATTTTTCCAATTGATCGATGACCGGAATAACCGTCGCGGCGGGGGTGGCGAAGCCGATCCCGATCGAACCGCCGCTCGGCGACAAGATCGCCGTATTGATCCCGATCACCTCGCCCGCCATGTTGAACAAGGGTCCACCAGAATTGCCTTTGTTGATCGCCGCATCGGTCTGAAAATAATTGTCGTAGGGACCTGACTCGATGTTGCGGTGGCGGGCCGAGATGATGCCTGCGGTGACCGTGCCGCCAAGCCCAAAGGGGTTGCCGACGGCGACCACCCAATCGCCCACGCGCATCTTTTCGCTGTCGCCGAATTTCACCGCCTTGAGCGGCTTGTCCGGCTTCACCCGAAGCACCGCGACATCGACTTTTTCATCCTTGCCAACCACGACTGCCTTCAGTTTCTGGCCATCGGTGAAAATGACTGTTACTTCATTGGCATCGGCGATGACGTGATTGTTGGTGATGACAACCCCGGCTGGATCGACGACGAAGCCGGAGCCGAGCGAATTCGATTTGCGTTGGCGTTGTTTTTGATCTTGCCGGTCATTGCCGCCCTGTTGGTGGCGCCGAAAGAACTCCTCGAAAAGATCGTCGAAGGGCGTGCCCGGCGCCAATTGCGGCGCGTTCTCGGCGCGCTTGTCGTCCATCGTCTGCGTCGCCGAGATATTCACGACGGCATCGCTGACCGTGTCCGCGAG
>DATARJ010000237.1:0-2807 GCA_036264205.1 Methylocella sp. | reverse complement strand
GAAAACCGGACCTGTTCGTGACGGAATCGCAGTCCGACCTCTTCGGCGCGGAGGCCACCCCCGCTTATCGGCCCGATCCCGGCAAAGTGCGGGCGCGGCTGCACAAAATTCTTGCCGAGGCGCGGGCGGCGCAAACGTTGCCCTGGGAGCCTGCGCGTGTTTCGCTTTACCGCACCATTTTCCCGCAGATGACGCTCTTTCTGTCCGAGGACGAAGGCGCCCAATTGCGCTTCGAGTTCGAGAGCGAAATGGCGCGGCTGGAGACGGCCTGAGCTGCCTTCTCTTGGGCTCGATCACCAGAGACGTCAGCTTCCGCTACTAGACAACCTCGACGGTCGCGGCGTCGTAGAGCGCCGCGGCGCCGGCATGGGCGCGCAACACCTCTCGCGGCAAAAGTTCCACTTCGTTGCTTGGCACCCGCGCGAGCAGGCTTTCGACGCGTGCCTGCGAAAGCGCCAAAAGCCCCGCGTCCAAGTGGCCATCCCCGAGCGCCGCAAGAATTGCTTTCGCGAACCCTCTGGCGCGGCCGGTGTTGGTCAAATGCGCGCAGACCATCACCATGTCGCAACCGGATTCGATCAAACGCACCGCGGAATCCGGGCTATCGAAAAGCCCTTTCATCGCGCCCATGCCGATATCGTCGGAGACGGCTACTCCCGCAAAACCAAGCTCCTCGCGCAGAATGTTGGTCGCGAAACGGCGCGAGAGCGCGACCGGCGCATCCGGATCGACGGCGGGATAGAGCATATGCGCCAGCAGGATCATGGAAAGCCCCGCGTCGATCGCGGCGGCGAAAGGTTTGAGCTCCCGCGCCCGCAACGCGTCAAGGCCGAGCGTCTGCTTGGGCAGGCCGAGATGGGAGTCGATGCTGGTATCGCCATGCCCTGGAAAATGCTTGCCGCAGGCGATGACTTTTTCGCCCTGCAAGGCCTCTAGGAAGGGAAGCGCGGCCGCGATCACGGAATCTGCCGTTTGCCCAAAAGCGCGCTCGCCGATCACTGGATTGGCCGGGTTGGTATGAATGTCGAGCACGGGCGCGAAGTTGAGGTTGATTCCCAGCGAGGCGAGTTCGCGGCCCATCGCGCGGCCTACCTCGGCGGGCTGCCCCGCCCATCGCGCGGCATAAGCGAAGCGCGTGATGGGGAGCGGCGTCCGGCACACCCGGCCCCCCTCGTGGTCGATGGCGATGAACATGCGCGCACGCCCGGTTGCCGCACGAATATCGCCAATGAGCCGCGCGTGGCTCTCGAGCCAAGCCTCATAGGGAAGATCATGGCGGAAATTGCTCTTGAAGAGAATGACGCCTGCGGGGCGCAAATCGGCAAGAAGCGCGCGGTCGTGGTCGTCGAGGACCGGCGAGGGCCGAAGGCCAATCAGAAAATGATCGCCGGCGGAGGCGATTTTTTCGCGGAGCATGCGGCGATCATCCCGGTTGACTGTCGGTTAAGCGCGGCTTGGCTTCCCGCCGCGAAGCCAAATTTGCGTCATGCCGCCGAAGGCTAGCCCGAGCGCAGCCCACAAGACCGCGCGTGCGCCGATGGATGCCACGCGAAAATTCCACAAGACGCTCGCCGGAAAATTGACGGGAATTTCGTCGACGGGCGGCAGCGCTAGGGCCGCGATGGCCGCCACCGCGACAAAGACGGCGGCAGACACAAGTGCGCCGTTCCAGGCGCCGAGCCTTGCCGAAAAGGCTAGCGCGAGCGTCGCGGCCAGGAACATGGCGAGGACGGAAATCGCGAGCATGGCAAAATACAGCGCGGTGCGCGCGCCGATCGTTTCCGGCGCGCCGATCGCCGGTGGATTGGCCGGATATTTCAGCTCCGGCACGAGCACCATCGCGACAAAGCCGGCAAAGGCCAGGAGCGCCGAAAGAGCTTTCGGATCGAAACCATTGACCCGCCCATAAGCGAGCGCGAAAACCAAGCTGAACAGGCCGCCGATGGCGGCACCATAAACAACATAGGCGGTCAAGAGTCCGGCGCCGCGCTGCACGCTCCGGCTTACGATTTCAGGCTGGGCGGGTTGCGCGGACGCCTGCTCCACGGCGGTCTCGAAGGCAATGGCGCGTTCAATCGAAGGCTCGCCCGCGAGAAATGAAAAGCCCGCCGCAAGAAGGCCCGCGAGGATGCCGGCGAGCAGGCCGCGCAGAAGAAGACCGCTGACCACGCGCCCGCCCCTTTAATGACAGGGGAAGGCCAGGAGATGGCGCCCGTCATGCACGTATTCATGGATGTAATGGCCGGAGATCAGCGCCGTCGCGCCTTGCTCGGCGCCAAGAAAATAGATCAAGAGGAGCGCGAGAAGTCCGGCGAATGCCAGCCAAGGGAGAATTTCGCGGACGGGAATTGGAACCGGCCGGGTTGCCGGAGCATGGATAAAGCCGTTCATGTCCTGCCTTACAGGGTGTCCCGCCTCCCGTCCGCCGCTCGGGAAAGGGAGCTTAGTCCGGCGAGGATGCGAGAAAGTCGCACCCTAGGGGCCGCCGAACCGTCTGTCAACGCGGCGAGAGCCTGGGCGGAGGTTGCGTGCAAGTGGCCGGTGCCAGGGGCGTCCGCCTCTAGCGCCAGACGGCCGAAAGGCAATCGATCCCCATAAACAATCGAAGCGCACCATTCGAACCTGACTTTCTCGTCAAGGCGCCCGCGGGCGTGCGCCGTCGCGTTTTGCGCGAAAGCGGGAGCCAGCATAGGCGGGCACGCCGCCATCCGGTTTACGGAAGCTGTCCGCCCGGCAGCGAAAACGCGACAACCTGATGCCGGCCATCGAAGCGCCGCTCGGGGCCTTTCCGTTTGTCGGGAAAGGGG
>DATARJ010000206.1:0-2573 GCA_036264205.1 Methylocella sp. | reverse complement strand
TGTCTTCGCGAAACGGATCAGCGCTTGCGCCGCGCCGCGCACCTGGCCGACCGTGCCGGGAATCGATTCAATGAGCTCGCTCCACATCGTCTGAATGGAATCGATAACGACAAGGGAAGGGCGCTTGCCATGGGAGAGCGTCGCGACAATATCCTCGACGCCCGTCTCGGCGGCGAGTTCGACCGGCGCCGCCGCAAGGCCAAGCCGCACCGCGCGCAGGCGGACCTGATCGACTGCCTCCTCGCCGGAAATATAGACAACGCGGCGGTCTTTCGCGGCAAGCGCGGCGCAAGCGTGAATGACCAGCGTCGATTTGCCGATGCCGGGTTCGCCGCCTAGCAAAATAACCGAGCCCGGCACGAAACCGCCGCCGGTTACCCGGTCGAGTTCGGCGATGCCGGTGGTGATGCGCGGGGCGGCTTTGTGATCTTTCTCGATCAGGCTTGAAAGGTCAAAAACACGGCCCTTGCGCGCGCCCTGCGTGGCCCTGGCGCCGATCCCCGATGCCGCGCTTTCCTCGGCGATGGTGTTCCACCCGCCGCAGGCATCGCAGCGGCCCTGCCAGCGCTGGCTGACCGCGCCGCAATTTTGGCAAACGAAGGAAGCGTGAGGTTGGGCCATCGCCGGTCCCTAAATCGTTTTTCAGCGGGCGAAACTTCGCGCCGAGACTTTATTAAATCGGGAACTTGGCGATAAGCCCGCAAACTGCAAGACGCCAGCTAAAAGTGCTGCGGCAGGCTTTCCTCGCGCGCCAAATTGGAGAACCGTGTCATCTCGGCCTCGAAAGCGAGTTCGATCGTTCCGGTCGGGCCGTGCCGCTGTTTGCCAATGATGATTTCGGCCTTGCCATGCGCCTTTTCCTGGGCGCTGCGCCAATCCTCGAACTCCGGAGTTCCCTCCTTGGGCTGTCTGTTGTTCAAATAATATTCTTCGCGGAAAACAAAAAGGACTACGTCGGCATCCTGTTCGATCGAGCCCGATTCGCGCAAATCGGAAAGCTGCGGGCGCTTGTCGTCGCGGCTTTCCACCTGCCGCGACAATTGCGAAAGTGCAATCACCGGAACGTTCAGGTCTTTCGCCAGCGCCTTGAGGCCGGTGGTGATTTCGGTCACCTCCTGCACCCGCGAGTCGGTCCGGGTCTTCGAGCCGCCGAGCAATTGCAGATAATCGATCACGAGAACATCGAGGCCGCGCTGGCGTTTGAGCCGCCGCGCCCGCGCCGCCAGTTGGGCGATCGAAAGCCCGCCGCTCTGGTCGATATAGAAGGGGATCGTCTGCATCTTCCGCGCGGCCTCCACGATGCGATGAAATTCGGGCTCGCCGATGTCGCCCCTGCGGATCTTGGAGGAAGGAACTGCCGCCTGTTCGGCGATGATGCGGGTCGCCAATTGCTCGGCCGACATTTCGAGCGAGAAAAAGCCAACGATGCCGCCATTGACGGTTTCCCTGGTGCCGTCGGGTTTGGGCTTGTCCTGGTGGGAACTCGCGATGTTGAAGGCGACGTTGGTTGCCAGCGCCGTCTTGCCCATGCCGGGACGCCCGGCGACAATCACAAGATCGGAGGGCTGCAGGCCGCCCATGTAGCGATCGAGATCGGCGAGGCCCGTCGCGATCCCCGACAATCTTCCATCGCGCTCATACGCCTTCGCCGCCATATCGACGGCGGTGGTCAAGGCATCGGAAAAGCGCTGGAAACCGCCCTCGTAGCGGCCGATTTCCGCGATCGAATAGAGCTTGCGCTCGGCGTCTTCGATTTGTTCGCGCGGGCTCGCGTTGACTGGCGCGTCATAGGCCGCGTTGACGATATCCTCGCCGATGAGAATGAGATCGCGGCGAAGAGCGAGATCGTGGACGGTGCGGCCATAGTCCTCGGCGTTGATGATGGTGGTTGCTTCCGCCGCCAGGCGGGCGAGATACTGCGGCACGGTGACGCCACCGAGATCGTGTTCGCCAAGAAAAGTTTTTAGGGTGATCGGCGAGGCAAGTTTTCCCGCGCGGATTAACTGCGCGGCGACGTCGAAAATCCGCCGGTGAATTTCCTCGGAAAAATGTTCCGCCTTGAGGAAATCGGAGACCCGGTCGAAGGCGTCGTTGTTGACAAGAATCGCGCCAAGCAGCGCCTGTTCCGCTTCGATATTATGCGGCGCCAGCCGGAACGCGGGATCGGGACTGGCCCCACCTGCGAAGTGGGTTTTTTCGGCAAGATTTTCGAGTGCTGGCATGGGGGTTTCCGGCCCGCGCCCGGCTCGCGCGGCGCGAGCCGAATCAGTTCGTGATCGCTCCTTTTGTGGCACGCCGCCGCGGCAAAAAGGTGGGAATTTTTTATTTAGCGGTGCTGGCTCCCGCTATCCACACGGCAAAAAAATTCTTGGAAAAATGGCTGGACAGGGCGCGCTCTTAGTTCTGCCAAACCTTTCGAAAGTCTGGCACGTGCGAAAGTTAGCTTTCGATCGAAATCATTTGTCTGATTCGGAAAGGCGTGACGTGACGGCGCTGAGACGCCACAGCCGCGAAGGTTAGTTAAGGACAGGTTGCAGCGCGCTCTCAATCTGAGCCGCAAGAAAAGGCTTGGG
>DATARJ010000205.1:0-7858 GCA_036264205.1 Methylocella sp. | reverse complement strand
AAATTTGTCGAAATTACGGCGTTGTTGCTGGCGATCTTTCCGTGCCCGGAGAACATCGCGGCGCCTCCGGCGCCGAGAATTCCGGCGGCGATCGCACTCTTCAGGACACGATGCGATGGCTTGCGACCTGGCGGACGCGAGGGCAGCCAACGAGCCGCGCCGGAAGGAGCGCTGTTGCCGGCGGCGGCCGGTATCAGCTCTCGCAAGGGCAAGGGGATTCTTCTGAAAAACATTTTCCGGACAACCGTGGCGATGGTTCTCGGATAAATACAAATGTTGTCCTGTATCCATCTTAAGGGCTTTGGTAAAAATCGTTTCAATCATAGTAATTCAGACCCCTGGCGCGATTGGGGCTCGCCGGCTAAATGTCATCGGAGCATGCTTAGAAAAATGCGGGTAACCGTCGCGGCCGATCGGATCTGAGATCCGGCTGAGCCAGGCGAAGATCGCCGCGGCGCTGCAGAGGAAGAGAGCTAACGGCCCGATCTCGATCCCGTCGTCTTGTCGATCGAGGCGAAGCTGCGACGCGGTGGCAAGGGAAAGCGCCTGGTCATCGAGAATGGCGCTGAGAATGGGGTCAACGACGACCTCGCCGCCATGATTGCCGAAGCCTTCGCGATCCGGAACCTTGTCCGCGCCGCGCACTCGGATACGTGCATCCGACCGAACTTCGTCTTCCATCGGGCGGGGAATGGTTCAACGTAAATAGCGGACTCTGACTCCGTTAATCCTGTTCGAATCCAGCTCCACCCGCCATTATAACATATGCTGTTATCACGGCCCGCGCCTGTCTACCGAAATTGCCACTCTTGGTTCCCGCGAGCTTCTCAATTGCGAAGCGATGAGGATGCTAACTCTGCTAACCTTTTGATTGTGCTCATGGTGCGGGCGGTCGGAGTCGAACCGACACTCTGTCAACCAGAACTGGATTTTGAGTCCAGCGCGTCTACCAGTTCCGCCACGCCCGCGCCCGGAGCCGCGATTGCGATTCGCACTCCAGCTGCGGCGCGACTGATTTGCGGTTCCCGATCACCTTATCTGCCAAATCCCGGGCGTCAAGTCCAGCGGGACCCCGCGGAGTAACCCTGGTAGGACCATCGTTTATTCCGCGGCGAGTTTCACCGGCGCTGGTCCCGCGCGGAACTGCTCTAGCAGACCCTGTTCCTCGGCTTTGGCGGCCCTCAAATGCTTTGTTTTCACATGGCCATAGCCGCGGATTTTTTCCGGAATCGAGGCAAGCGCGACCGCTATCGCATGATTGCCCGGCGATAGATTGGCCAAAATTTCCTCGATCAACGTTTCATAGTCCGTAATCAATTGGCGCTCGATGCGGCGGTCCTTTGTGTAGCCGAACACATCGAACCGCGTTCGACGCAACCCTTTCAGCGCGGCGAGCAACCGGAAAGCCGGCATGATCCACGGCCCGAAACTGGATTTGACGGCCTCGCCCTGCGCGTTCTTGCGGCCAAGAAATGGCGGGGCGAGATGAAATTCGAGGCGCGGATTACCTTCGAACGACGCCGCGATCTGCTTTGCGAACGATCCGTCACTGTAAAGCCTTGCGACCTCATATTCGTCCTTGATCGCGAGCAGCTTGAAATAATAGCGCGCCGCCGCCTCGGCGAGATCATGCCTTCCCGGCACCCTCGCCCGCTCCACTTCTTCGACACGCTTCACATAAGTCAAATAGCGCTTCGCATAGGCTTCATCTTGATACCCCGTAAGGAAGGAGACGCGCCTCTCCACCAACTCCTCGAGGGATCGCGATTGCCGTTGCGTCGCGGTGCTTCGGCGCAAAGGCGCGGCAATAGCTTCCACCGCGGCCGCATGGGCGGCCTCGCGGCGGCCCCATAAAAACGCCGCCTGGTTCATCTCAACGGCTTCCCCATTGAGGGCGATGGCATGCAGGAGCGATGTATCGTCGAGCGGCACGAGGCCCTTTTGCCAGGCGTAGCCGAGCATGAACATATTCGCGGCGATCGAATTGCCGAGCAAGGCGGTTGCGATGCCGGTTGCGTCGATAAAGTTGACCTGTTTCCCCGCGACCTGGCGTATCGCCCGTTTGATGCCCTCCGGATGGAGCGAAAAATCGGGATCATGGGTGAAATCGCCAGGGAAAATTTCCGCCGTGTTCACGACAACCCCCGTCTCGTCCTTGCGTACGGCGGCGAGCACTTTCTTCGTGCCGGAGACGACGAGGTCGCAGCCGAGCACCAGATCGGCTTCGCCGGCGGCCACCCGGATCGCGTGAATATCGTCGGGCCTGGCGGCGATCTTGACATGGCTGTAGACGGCGCCGCCCTTTTGCGCCAAGCCGGCCATGTCGATCGAGCCGCAGCCCTTGCCTTCGAGATGCGCCGCCATGCCTAAAATGGCGCCTATGGTGACGACGCCGGTGCCGCCGACCCCCGTCACGAGAATCCCACAGGGTTTGGCGCCGATTGGCCGGACCTGGGGCCGCGGCAGGCCGGGAAAATCCTGCTGTTGTTGGATCTCGGCCTTCCTTGGGTGGGCGCCATGCACCGTAACCAAGGCCGGGCAGAAGCCATCGAGGCAGGAAAAATCCTTGTTGCAGCTCGATTGGTCGATCACTCGCTTGCGGCCGAACTCGGTTTCGAGCGGCTGGACTGAAACGCAATTGGACTTCGCCCCGCAATCGCCGCAGCCTTCGCACACAAGCTCGTTGATAATCACGCGACGGTCCGGGTCCGGCATCTCTCCCTTCTTGCGGCGGCGGCGTTTTTCCGCCGCGCAAGTTTGATCGTAAATGAGCACGGTTACGCCGGGGACCGCGGCAAGTTCGCGCTGCACGCTGTCGAGCTCGCGACGGCCCTTGATTGTCAGCCCCTCCGGCCATCGCGTGGCGGCTGGATACTTGTTCGGCTCGTCGGTGACGACGAGGATGCGCCTGACGTTTTCGGCGGCAACTTGACGCGCGATCATGTCCACGGTGAGGCCACCTTCAAGGCGCTGGCCGCCGGTCATCGCCACCGCGTCGTTGAAAAGAACCTTGAAAGTGATGTTGACGCCGGAGGCGACGGCGAAGCGGATCGCGAGGATGCCGGAATGATCGTAGGTGCCGTCGCCGAGGTTCTGAAACACATGCGCCCGTTTCGAGAAAGGCGCCTCGCCGATCCAGTTCGCCCCTTCGCCGCCCATTTGGGCAAAGCCCTCGGTGGAACGGTCCATCCATTGGACCATGTAATGGCAGCCGATCCCGGCATAGGCGCGCATGCCATCGGGCACTTTTGTCGACGTGTTGTGCGGGCAGCCGGAACAGAAATAAGGCGTGCGGGTGGCGACCTCCCCGGCCATGGCGAGCGCGGCCTGCGCGCGTTCGAGCTTGCGCACCCGCTGTTCGAGATCCTCGCCACTAGTGAACCGCAACAGACGGCGGCCGATCGCGATCGCGATGTCATTTGCGTCGAGCGCGCCGGTGACGGGAAACAGCCAGTTGCCGTCTTCGTCCTTCTTGCCGACGCAGACCGGTTGACTCGGCGAGCCGTAAAGCTCCTCGCGCAGCTGGACTTCGATCAGCGATCGTTTTTCTTCGACGACGATAATCAATTCGAGCCCGCGCGCGAACTCGCGAAGGCCCAAGGGCTCGATCGGCCATGTGCAGGCGAGTTTCATGAGCCGCAAACCAAGCCGGTTCGCCGCGATCTCGTCGATTCCGAGGTCGTCCATCGCCTGACGCACGTCGAGATAGGATTTTCCCGCCGTGATCACGCCGATTTTCGGGTTCGAGCCGCCGGACGTGATGATTTTGTTCAAGCGATTGGAGCGTAGCCAGGCGAGCATGGCGTCGCGCTTGAAATTCTGCAGGCGCTTCTCTTGATCGAGGACGGTGTCGTCGGCGCGAATATTGAGACCGCCGGGCGGCATGACGAAGCCGGCCGGAACGATCGGCCTCACGCGATCGAGCGAGACGTCGATCGAACCCGTCGATTCAACGGTATCCTTCAAACATTTGAGACCGGCCCAGGTGCCGGTGAAACGGCTCATCGCATAGCCGTAAAGCCCGTAATCGACGATCTCTTGAACGCCCGCCGGGGATAGGACCGGCATCATCACGTTGACGAAGTTGAACTCGGATTGATGCGCTGTCGTCGAAGATTCGGCGGTGTGATCGTCGCCCATGAGGGCCAACACGCCGCCATATTTCGAGGTGCCTGCGAGATTGGCGTGGCGGAGAACATCGCCGCTGCGATCGACGCCCGGACCTTTGCCGTACCAGAGCGCGAAGACGCCGTCGTGCTTGCCCTCCCCGCGTATCTCGGCCTGTTGCGCCCCCCATATAGCGGTCGCGGCGAGGTCCTCGTTGAGGCCCGGCTGAAACAGGATGCCAGCGGCATCGAGCGGGCGCTTGGCGCGCAAGAAATTCAGATCGAGACCGCCGAGCGGCGAGCCGCGATAGCCTGAGATGAACCCGGCCGTGAAAAGTCCATTGCGCCGGTCGAGCTCCTTCTGCATAAGGAGGAGCCTGACGATCGCCTGCGGGCCGGAGACAAAGATTCGCCGCTTTGTCAGATCGTATTTGTCGTCGAGCGAAGTGGAGTTCAGGTCCTGAGGGAGGTCGACCGGACCTTTCACGGCGTCCGTCATCGCTTGCGTCTCCTGCCGGACGCTTCCACCCGGCCCTGCGGCGTCGGCCACCGCAACTCTGCAAATATAGGGGACTCGGGCCCGTTTTCCAAGGTTTGACTGGCTTTTCCACTAGTGAACGGCTTCATCCGGTCTGATCACGCAAGCGAACCTTACGCCGGCTCGCGGGCTTTCATCCGCCGGTAGCTATAGGCGGCCGCGCCGCTCGCGTCTTCGCCTTGCGCCGCGAGCACGGCGACCTCTCGGACCTTATCATGATGCGGCGAAAGGTGACATACGGGGTCCGCCTCCCGCGCGTCGCCGGTTAGCGCCAGAGCCTGGCAGCGGCAGCCGCCATAATCGATCGTCTTGCGCGGGCAAGAGCGGCAGGGCTCCCGCATCCAATCGGTGCCCCGGAACGCATTGAAAGCGGGCGAATTTGTCCAGATGTCCTCGATTGAATGCTCGCGCACGTTCCAGAAAACCAAGTCTGGAATGGTTTCCGCCGCGTGGCAAGGCAGCGCTTTCCCGGAGGGCGTGACATTCAACCCGCGGTTGGCCCACCCGCCCATGCAGGCCTTCGGATAACGGGCATGATAATCGGGGACCACATGGTCGATGACGATTACCCCGGCATAGGTCTTTTTGAGCGCCTCGACCTCGGCGATCGCCGCTTGCGCCTCGGCCCGCGTAGGCATGAGCGCGGTGCGGTTGAACAGTCCCCAGCCGTAATACTGGGTATGCGCGATCTCCACGCGCCGGGCACCGAGCTGGACGGCAAGCTCAACCATTTTGCCAGCGCGTAAAATATTGGCGCGGTGAATGACGGCGTTCACGGTGAGCGGCAGTCCCGCTCGCGTGACCCATTCCGCCACCGCGTGTTTACGCGCGAAGGCGCCCTTGTAGGCCGCGATCCGGTCGGCTGATGGCGCGTCGGAATCCTGAATCGAAAGCTGCGCGTGGTCGAGCCCGGCATCGGCGAGTTCCTTGACACGATCCTGGGTGAGGCCGATCCCAGAGGTGATGAGATTGGAGTAAAGGCCCACTTTCGCGCAATGGGCGACGATTTCGGCGAGGTCGTGCCGGGCCGCCGGCTCGCCGCCGGAAAGATGCGCGTGCAGAACGCCAAGGGCCGCGGCTTGCGAAAAAACCTGCTTCCAGACCACGGTGCCGAGTTCGTCCTCGCGGGGATCGAGCGCGAGTGGATTGGAACAATAGGGGCAGCCGAGAGGACAGCGATGCGTCAGCTCGGCGAGAAGCGCGACAGGCGCGGCATGTTTCCCCGGCAAGTCGGTCATAAATCCACCATTCGCTTGGCCGCGAGCTCTTCCAGCAACGCTCGCACATCCGTCTCGACCCTTGCGCGGTCGGCGGAAAATTGAGCAGCGAGATCATCGACGATCGCCGCGAAGGTGGCGGTTCCGTCGCAACGTTTCAAAATCTCGACCGCGATGGCATCGGCCTTGATCACCCGCTCGGGCGCAAGCAGCAGCCACTCGCCCCGCGTCTCGTCGTATTTCAACCTAACGCCCCGCGGCAGGCGCGGTTGCGACACGATGTCTGTGTCGCTTGTTCTCATCATGCCGCTTGACCATGGGGGGTGGCCTTGGACCCCGGCATCCAGGCTCCAGGCGGGACGGCGCGATCGACGTAAGCGCTCCAAAGGGCATCGAGCTGCGCCCAAAGCACCGAGCATTTGAATTCGAGGGCGGCGAGGACGGCATCCTGCTCGGCGCGAGTCACGGCGTATTGCTTCACGTAATCGAGGGCGAATTCGCTGTCACGCTTGGCTTGCACGGGACGCTGCGAAAAATACGCGAGCGTTTCCTTGCTGACGAAATCATAATGGGCAAGCATGCCCGCGACCCGCTCGTTGATGATGGCGGGCGAAAACAATTCCGTCAGAGACGAGGCGATCGCCTCAAGCAGGCTCCGCGCGCGGCAGAATTCGACATAGGCCCCGACGGCGAAACGCGTGGCCGGCAATATGCCTTGCGTCGAGGTCACATAATCGCGCGAAAAGCCGAGGCTATCGGTGAGCTTCAGCCAGCGCTCGATGCCGCCGTCGCCTTCTTCGCGGCCGTCATGATCCTCGATGCGTTTGCGCCAGTGCCGGCGGTCCCGAACATCTGACATCCGGGTCAAGATCGTCGCATCCTTGATCGGAATCATCGCCTGGTAATAGTAGCGGTTGAGCGCCCAGGCCTGCACTTCTTCATACCTGCATCGACCGTGGTGCAGACGATGATGAAAGCGATGCAGACTATGATAGCGCTCCGCCCCGGTTTGGCGCAAACGGGCTTCGAGTTCGTCGCGGGTGAGAACCGGTTTGGGGCTGCTCATAGGCAGATCTCCATGCCATCATAGGCGACATCCCAGCCGGCACGCTCGACGGCTGCGCGTTGCGGCGAATCCTCAATCAGAACCGGGTTTGTATTGTTGATATGAACATAAATCTTGCGGGCGATCGCGCAAGACGCAAGCCGCTCAAGCGAGCCTTTTTCGCCGCTCATCGCCACATGGCCCATGCGCCAGGCGGTTTTCTTGGACAGGCCCAGATTTACCATCTCGTCGTCCGTGAATGTGGTGCCGTCGAAGAAAACGAGCGCGGCACCGGAGAGCCTCTTTATTAATCCTTCGTTGATCTCGGCGCAGCTCGGCACGTAGAAAAAGCTTTTGGCGCCGTCGCTAAGCTCGACCCCGACGGTCGCCTCGTTTTCGCCGCCGACCGCGACGTTCAGGCCTTCAAGATAGAGAGGAACTTTCCCCGGCACCGCGAACGGCGTGAGCCAGATGCCGAGGCCGCTGTCCGCGGGCGTATCGAGCGCAATCGCGCGCCTATCGACGAAATCCCTATTCAAAACGGCAAAGATCCCCGCGCCCGTCTGCGCCAAGGTAGCCCGGCTTCCAAAGAGCGCGAAGCTTTGTTGCTCGCGGAGAGTCAAAAGTCCGGCGAGATGATCGACGTCGGCATTGGTGATGAAGACGGCCGCGATCGGCGAATGCCTCTTTGCGCCGCGCGGGTGCAGGCGCGGCGAAGAGAGGATCTGCTGGCGGAGATCCGGCGATGCGTTCAAAAGCACCCACTGCTCGCCATCGGCGCTGACGGCGAGACTTGATTGGCTTCGCGGCCTGACGCGCTTATCGCCGCTCCAGGCCAGCCGGCAGACCGGGCAGACACAGTTCCATTGAGGAACGCCGCCACCGGCCGCCGACCCCAAGACGAGAATGCGCACGGCCCGCGCCGATCATAAATTTTCAAGAAGTGGCGAGC
>DATARJ010000171.1:0-3903 GCA_036264205.1 Methylocella sp. | reverse complement strand
GAGCACGGCTGGAACGGCTCGATGGACAAGCTCGAACGCGTGGTGCTTGACCTCTGACGTAATATCCTCTCACGAAGCAAGGATCACGGTAATGAAACTATATGGATTTCCGATTTCGCCAAACACCTGGAAGGTGCGCGCGGTTGCCGCGCACATCGGAATTGTCCTTGACAATCAAGTGGTCGATTTAAGCCGAGGCGAACAGCGCGTGCCGGACTACCTTGTGCTCAATCCGACCGGGCGCACCCCCACGCTGGTCGATGGCGACTTCGTCCTCTGGGAGTCGAACGCGATCATGCAATATTTGGCGAGCGGCAAGCCCAATGCGCTGTGGCCGGACGATGCGAGGACCCGCGCGGATATCGCGCGGTGGCAAAGCTGGCAACTCGCGCATTGGGGCAAGGAGGCGTGCCAGCCGCTGTTTTTTGAACGCGTCGTCAAGGCTTTCTTCAATTTGGGGCCATCCGATGCCGCGGTCGTGGCCAAGGCCACCGAGGCCTTCCACCGCGAAGCGCGCGTGCTCGACGCTCATCTCGCGAAATACCCCTATCTCGCCGGGACGGGCGTGACGCTCGCCGATTTTTCGGTTGCGGCGCCGCTGTTCTATGCCGAGAAAGCCGAGCTGCCGCTCACGCCTTATCCCCACATTCGTGATTGGTTCGCCCGCGTCTCCAGCCTGCCCGCCTGGCGCGACACGGCGCCCGCTGCCGCCGCGGCCTGATAAGGCCCGCCAGTCCTGACGAGGAGGCGGAGGCGCCCCGCAGCTTGAAGAGCCGAGATTGATTCATTGCGCGACGCCACCGACTTTGCAGCCAGCGCCGTGGCGCGATCTCCAAGAGATACGAATTTGAAGAGAGCAGACGCAATGGTGCGAAGACTTCTGCTCTGGTGTTTCCGCAACCGCGAGACGGGGGCGATCACCATTGCTCAGACACCAAACCTCGCGCTCAGCGTATTTCTCGTCGCGACGGCGATCCTCTGGCTCACGCATCCGACCGGTACAATAGCGACAACGGCCCATGTGGTCGCCACCGGCAGCTTGATCGTCTGGGCGCTCGACGAGGTGGTGCGCGGCGTCAACCCTTGGCGCCGCTTCCTCGGCGTCGCCGTTCTAATCTACGTAGCTTCGACCATTCGTCAGTGAGCGCCGAAGCCCGAAGCACAACAAGTAATGCAAATCCCAAATTATTAGACGCTTCCTGGCCATTTGCGGTTGCTCGCACGGTGTGGAACCTATAGGGGACGAGCATTTTAGCACGGTATCGGATTAACTACCCGTGTAAAAGTTTATGTGCCATCCGCCAAAAACGCCGCAGCGATGAGCGCCCTTGTATAGGTCGCGCGGGGACGCTCGACAATCTCTTGCGCCGCACCGTGCTCGACAATGCGCCCGTCCTTCATCACCGCGATCTCATCGGCCACGGCGCGGATCACGGCGAGGTCGTGACTGATAAATACGTAGGTCAAGCCGTGCGTCTCTTGCAACTGTTCCAGCAGGGCTAAAATTCCGATTTGGACTGCGCGATCGAGCGCCGAGGTCGGCTCGTCGAGCACGACGAGACGCGGCTTTAGGATCATCGCCCGCGCGATCGCCACCCGCTGCCGCTGCCCGCCTGACAATTCCTGCGGAAAACGATGCCGCAAATCGGGGTCGAGGAGAACTTCCTCAAGAGCCAAAACCGCGCGTGCGTCCCGCGCACTGCGGCTAAGTGCCGGTTCATGCACGCGCAATCCTTCCGTGACGATATCGCCGACGCGCATCAAGGGCGACAGCGAGCCGTAGGGATCTTGAAACACGAGCTGCATGGAGCGCCGCAGCGGCCGCATCGCGGCCCTATCGAACCGCGACAGGTCGCGCCCATCGAAGCTGACCGTTCCGCTCGCCGGCACGAGTTTTAACAGCGCGCGGGCAAGCGTCGATTTGCCGGAGCCCGATTCGCCGACGATGCCGAGCGTGCGCCCTTGATTGAGGCACAAGCTCACCCCGTCCACCGCCTTCAGCTTCCGCGCAACGCTCAACAAGCCGCCACGCAACGAAAACTGCACGCCGATATTTTGCGCGCGCAAGAGCGCCGGCGTATCCTTTCGGGTGTGGGCGCGGGCGCGCGGCATGGCTGCGAGCAGCATCCGCGTATAGTCGTGGCGCGGGTTCCTGGCTACTTCGGCGGCGGACCCGGCTTCGACGATTTCTCCCTCGCGCATCACTTGGACGCTATCGGCGATCCGGCGCACGAGCCCAAGGTCGTGGCTGATAAAAATCATCGCCATGCCAAAACTCTGTTTGAGCTTTGCGAGAAGTTCGAGGATTTTTGCGGCAACCGTCACGTCGAGAGCCGTCGTGGGTTCGTCGGCGATCAAGAGATCAGGGTTGCAGGCGATCGCCATCGCAATCGCGACGCGCTGGCGCTGGCCGCCGGACAATTCATGCGGATAGGCATGGACGCGGCGCCCCGGCTCCGCAATGCCGGCGAGCTCCAAAAGCTCCTTTGCCCTTGCCTTGGCCGCGCGGCGCGAAAAGCCCGCCTTGAGACGCAGGATCGCACCGATCTGCGCGCCCACCGTAAACAAGGGATCGAGGGAAGACGTCGGTTCCTGGAAAACCATCGCGATACGCCGGCCAAGAAGCGCATCGAGCCGCGTTCGCGAAAGCGCGAGAAGCTCGGTGTCCTCGAATATCACCGAACCCGTGGTGACCGCGTGGCGGGGCAGGAGTCTTAGTGCCGCGAGCACGGTCTGGGTCTTGCCTGAACCGGATTCGCCGACAATCGCCGCCGTTTCGCCGCGCCGGAGCGTGAAGCTCACCCCCTTGACGACAGACGCCGGACCATAGCTCACACGAAGATCGCGCACCCGGAGAAGCGGCTTTGCGCAAGCGTCCATCAACGGCTCCCGCCGCCCGGCGAACCCTGCCACGCGTTGCCAAGACTCTGCAACGCGCCGAGCGTGGCGCCCAAAAATAACGCGGGAAAAATAAGGAGATGGACAGAGCCTTGGATGTTGCGAGCGCCATCGGCGACCAGCACGCCCCAGCTCGTCAGCGGCTCCTGCACGCCAAGGCCCAAAAAGGACACGAAGCTTTCGAGTAGGATCACGCGCGGAACGAGCACGGCGAGATAGGCAGCGATAGGCCCCGAGGCATTGGGAATGACATGGCGCCAAAGTATGGCCGGGGCGCTCGCGCCAAGCGCCTGGGCGGCGGCGACAAACTCCTTTTGCTTGATCGAAAGCGTCTGGCCGCGCACGATCCGCGCCATGTCGAGCCATTCGACAGCGCCAATCGTCACGAAAATCAGCACGAAATGGCGGCCGAAGACCATGACGAGGACGATCACGAAAAAAATGAAAGGGAGGGCATAGACGATCTCGACAATGCGCATCATCAGCGCATCGGCTCGTCCGCCCGCATAGCCCGCAACCGCGCCATAGGCGACACCGATGGTCAGGGCGACGAATGAGGCAAGCAGGCCCACGGCGAGCGAAATGCGGCCCGCGATGAGTGTCCTTGTAAAAAGATCGCGGCCATTGGCGTCGGTGCCAAACAGAAACACCGCCTGCTTCAAGGTCACGTTGATGGAAAGGTGGCGGCCTTCGTCGCTCGTTTCGACAATCCGCGCGGGCCCAAAAACGTCGGAGCGTTCAAAAGCCCGTAAAGCACGAGGATCGAGCGGCCTATCGGCGCTAAACGTCAGATGCAGAACCTGGCGCTCCTGACGCGAGGCTTCGATATGCACACGCATGCGCCGCGCTATCCCGTCTAGCGCTTCGTGCGTTTCGGTGGCGTCCGGGTGCGCGAAAGGCGAGGAGCCAACGAGCACGTAATCGCGATAAACCTGATCGTAGGGATGGCCGGAAACGATCGGCCCGATGAGGCAAAGAAGCCCGATGAGGCCGAGGATGGCGAGG
>DATARJ010000109.1:0-3313 GCA_036264205.1 Methylocella sp. | reverse complement strand
ACGAAAACCATGCGCCTCGTCGTAGCGGACAAGGCCGTCGACCAGGGCGCGCCGTGCCAGCAGCTGCATTTTCGGATCAAGTGTGCTGCGAACCGAAAGACCGCCTTCATAGAGTTTCTTTTCGCCGTAACGATCGCTGAGCTCGCGGCGGACCTCCTCGGCGAAAAAGCCGGCGGCGAAAGCATTGGGCGAAAGGACCCTGGGATTGACGCCTAACCCCTCGGCCTTGGCTTTCGCGCCGTCCTGGCGCGAGACATAGCCGTTCTCAACCATCCGGTCGATGACCCAATTGCGCCGTTCGATCGCCCGTTCATGCTTCAAGAAAGGATGATAATTGTTCGGCGCCTTGGGCAAGGCGGCGAGATAGGCGGCTTGCGCGATCGTAAGCTCATGCACCGACTTGCCGTAGTAGTTCAGCGCCGCGGCGGCGACACCGTAATTCCCAAGCCCGAGGTAGATTTCGTTGAGATAAAGCTCGAGAATCTTCTCTTTGGAATAGGCGCCCTCGATCCGAAACGAGAGAAGCACCTCCCGAATCTTGCGCTCGAAGGACCGCTCGTTCGTCAACAGAAAATTCTTGGCGACCTGTTGGGTGATGGTCGAGGCGCCTTGGACATGTCGGTCGCCGTGAAGGAGCACGATAACGGCGCCAACAATGCGTTCCAGATCGACGCCGGCGTGGGTGTAGAAATTCTTGTCCTCGGCGGAGATAAACGCCTCCTTGACGAGGGCCGGGATGGCCGCGCCCGGAACATAAAGACGCCGCTCGCGGGCATATTCGGCGATAAGCGATCCGTCGCTCGCGTGGACCCGCGTCATCACCGGCGGTTCGTAAACCTTGAGCGTCGTATAATCCGGCAGGCCTCGTTCGAATTTCCAAACCAACAGCCCCGCCGCGGTAGCTCCAATGACGAACACGATCGCGCCCGTCGCGAAAACGAAACCGAGGAAACGGGTTATTTGCCGCATGCAAACTGGCCTTTTGAATTCCGGAAACTCTTCCGCGCAAAATCAATATACACCGGACCCAAAAACAATACCGGCGCTCGACGGCGGACGCTGACCTATAAAGCCACGGGAATCCAAGCAAAATAATGGCTTGGAGATGCGAATAACCGGCCGGATCGCCGCGCCCGCCGGCCGGATGCCGCTCGTCGCCGTAAAAGTATGGTGGAATTTACGGCCCAGCAGACGGTATTTTTCCAACTTGCGTCCGATTGGCATCGGTCTTGGTCACGGTTGCGCCGCTCTCGCGCGCCGAGAAGAATGCTTTGATTGCCTCCGCGACTTGGCTCGATGCCTTGTCGCGCCATTGCGCCGAGGTGAGCGCCAGCCCGTCTTTTTCGTTGGAAAGATAGCCGAGTTCCAAAAGGACGGACGGAACGTCGGGCGCTTTTAGAACGCGAAACCCGGCCGAACGCCGCGGATTTTTGTTGAGCCGCCCCGCGAGTCGCCAGTAATTGACCAAAGTGTGCGCGAAGAAGCGGCTGTAGGCGCGGGTTTCCCGCCGGGTCAAATCGAACAAAATGCCGGAAACGTCGCTGGCGTCCTCGGTTTTGTCCAGTCCGGCCGCCGCGTCGGATTGGTTCTCTTTTTCGGCCACGCGCGCGGCTTCGGCGTCCGAGGCGCGATCGGATACCGTGTAGACGGTCGCGCCGGAAACTTCGGCCGCACTAGACAATGTGTCGGCATGAATCGAGACAAACAGGGCCGCATTTCCGTCGCGCGCCATCCGCACGCGTTCGGATAGGAGAACGAAGCTGTCGTCCTCACGCGTCATGACGACCTTGAAACGTCCGTCCGCATCGAGTTTGGCCGCGACCGCCTTGGCGAAGTCGAACACCAGCTCCTTTTCAATGACACCGTTCACCACGGCGCCTCGGTCGATTCCGCCATGGCCAGGATCGATCATGATGACCGGCTTCGCCGATTCCGGCTCGGGTTTTTGGGCCTTCTTGGGCTGCGCCAGCGCCGCCAATTGGATCCGCGCACTTTGCACGGCGGCCTGAAAACTCCGGCGATCGGTTTTGGCGAGCTCGATGACGAGGCGCGCGTGGCCGTCGCTATCCAATTTCTCGCAAGCCGCCCGCAAAACCAGCGCAGGGGCCCGAAGATCGATAACAATACGCGACTTTCCTGGCGCGAGCTGCCCGAATCGAAAGGCGGCGATGAGGCCGCTTTTCCGGTGCGGGGCATCGGCCGGTTTGCCGGTCTCCGGGTCCAACGCAAAATCGGTTTGCGGCAAATCGACGATGACCCGTTCAGGATCGGCGAGGACAAAGGCCGTGGCCTCCAGGGGCGCGGACAGCGCGAACATGAGCTTGGCGCGATCGCCGCTCTGCTCGATCCTCGCCGCACTGGCAGTCGGTCGCACTCCCGGCTCGGGCTGAACCGTCGCGGCGCCCGCGCGCAAGCTAAAGTATTGCCAAGCCGGAGGCAGAGGCGCCAGCCAACCGGCGGCGAGCACCGCCATAACCGCGCCGATCGCCCTGACGGTTGCCGCGCCAACGGCTCTGCAAAAAAAAGCGCTCTCCGCCACCGATTCGCCCTGGGTTTGCCCTTCGCGCCGCCGTTCCCAAATTCCAGTGCCGCGGCCACGGCGTTTTCGCGCCGCGTGAACCAGGCTTTCCTCGTGTTTAGGATCAGCGAGGTTAACGAGTTATGATCATGCCAGAAACCCACCGCGAAAACCGTCACCGCGGGGACACAGCTCAAAGGAAATCTTGCCAAACAGTCCAGAAAGCCGATATAAATAACAATTCCTTGCCGGACCGGAAATTTGCGAATCAGAAATCACGGGAATTTCCAGCGTTGCGTCTATTCTTGGTATTTCAGCTAGTTGCGTCGCGATGCGAAAGCCTGAGCTTGAACGGAGCTGGAACAAAGATGCTCTGACGCTGCCGCAACCCCGACGCGCCGCAGCAGGGATTGATGTTTGGACGGTTTCCATTTAGGGGCGCCGTTCCCGATAGGTAAAGAGGATATGACCTGTCCCGCAATGGGGCTATTAGCGGCCGTCGATCAATTAGGGTGTGACATCCTCCCGGTTGCGTGGCCGGCCGTGGTTCTTGCTTCCAAAGGCGTGATTGCCGGGCTCAAGCGTTGCCGCAAGGACCGAAGCCGCCGGACCAAACTTTCCCATCACCGCACGGCGCGTCCTAGTTTGTTCCGCGGCGGAACGCCGAGCGGCGGCGCGTCTTGCCGCGCCCCGCCTCCTTTTTCTCACTCCCTCTCCCATCCATTGCGTGATGCGGCCTTGCGCCGGCCACGCCTAGCTCCGGCGTCCGGTTTGCGGACCTTGGCTGGCGACACT
>DATARJ010000107.1:0-10669 GCA_036264205.1 Methylocella sp. | reverse complement strand
AAGCTTTCGGTGGGCGATCTCGATCTCGACCGGCAAAACTGGCGCGTCCGCCGCGCCGGCCGTGACGTGCATATGGGGCCGACCGAGTTCCGCCTGCTCGACCATTTGATGGGGAAACCGGGCCGGGTCTTTTCGCGCGCGCAATTGCTCGACAGCGTTTGGGGCCTCTCGGCGGAAATCGACGAGCGCACTGTCGACGTTCATATCGGGCGGCTGCGCAAGGCATTGTCGAGGGAGGCGGAAAAGGATCCGATCCGCACCGTGCGCGGCGCGGGCTATGCGTTCGACGAAACCTTCGGCAGGATTGAGTGAGAACTTAATACATAACGCTTCACTCCGTGATTCGGTTGAAAAGATCATGATCCGGGAGGGTCGGTTCGTTGGCGGTCTTCGCGGATCACGCCGAGGCTGGCTTTCACCCGCTAAACTCGTTTCGAGGAAAGATGCAAACATTTGCAGGTTAGCCGTCGAATACCATCAGGATCGCAGGCCCCGCGCCACTCTCGACGACGGTGTCGCCGCGAAAGCCTGCCTTCTCATAGGCCCGACGGGCGCGGAGGTTATCCACGTCAGGATCGATGGCCACGACTGGTGCGCCCTCGGTCCTGAGCCGTTCGGCCAGCAGCTTCAGGTAAGTGGAGCCGTGGCCCCTGCCGATCATGTCCGGCTCGCCGATGAACGAGTCGATCACTCGCGATCCTGGCGGCAGACGAGCAAAATGCGGCTGCGGCCAGACGTGGACGGCGTAGTCCTGCGCATACGCGAAGGGATGCCCTTCAAAAGAGACGATCCGCATGACCATGCGCGGCTCTTCCAAATCTTCCCGAAGCAGCAAGGCCTGCTCCTCAGCGTTGCCCCACCATCGCACGACCTCGGGCGTCCGCAACCAGTGCTGCAGGAGGGGGAGATCTTGGAGCGCAGCAGGCCGGAACGCGTAGGCCGATCCACCAGTGGATTCGCGTCGACCGTCGCGTTTGGCCACAGCGAAACCGCTATCAACGTGCCCTTTCACAGCGACAGTCCTTTGCCTCTCCCCCGACGGTGCGCGGGCGATTCTACCGCCACACATAGCGTAGTCTAGCGCTCTTTGCCGAGAAAGGCGGCGAAGGCGGCGCGGGCCTCGTTCGACCGCATCGCGGCCGAAAACAGCCGCGCCTCTTCCTCGATCCTGACGAGGATTTCCTGGCTGTCGCCGCGCATGAGGCGGCGCGTGGCGGCAATCGCCGCCCGGGGTTTTGTCGCGAACCGCGCTGCCGACTCGATCGCAAAACCGCGTAGCTCGCACTCAGGAACGATCGCATTGGCAAGTCCGAGCCGCACCGCCTCCTCGGCGCCAAAAGCTTCTCCGAGCAGCAAAAACTCGGCCGCTTTTGCGACGCCGATCCGACGTGGAAAAAGCAACGAGGACGCCGCCTCCGGCACCAGGCAAAGATCGACGAAGGGCAGGCGAAAAACCGTCCCAGGCGCGACATAGACGAGATCGCAATGCAAGATCATGGTCGCGCCGATGCCGATCGCCATGCCTTCGATTGCGGCGACAAGCGGTGTCTCGCAAGCGGCGAGTGTCTTGATGAAAGTGAAGGCGGGAAATTCCCCGGGCTCGGCACTCTCTTCGAGAAAATCCGCGATATCGTTGCCCGCCGTGAACACCCCGCCTGACCCAGTAAACACCACTGCGCCGATGGACTGGTCGCCGTCGGCTTGTCGCAAAGCGTCGGTCGCGGCCACATACATCGCGCGGTTGAGCGCGTTCTTTTTGTCCGGCCGGTCGAAGGTCACGCAAAGGACCGCGCCGTCGCGCGTGATCTTGACGTTTGGCGAAGGTGTCATCGGAGCAGTGCGGCAACGCCCGCATGCACCGAACCGGCGCCGCGAGTCACATCGCGTTCGAGGCCGCTCGCGCCGACGGCGATATTTTCGGCAAAAAAGCGGGCCGTCGCGATCCGCACCGGCAATGGGGAATCGCTTTTGCCGGCAAGAGAGAGACGATGGGCGGCAAGCGCACCTCTTGCCAGTGCCGTGCCTCCCCGCGCGAGAGCAAAAAGCCGCAAATAGGGCGTCGCGCCCGCGAGCGCATCGTTTGGGCGTGTTGTCGAAGCGTCCAACAGGAAGGCGGTGGCGCGCTCCAGCGCGTCCACCGCGTCTGCCAAGCATGGCTCCATTTCACCGAAGCCGTCGACATTGCTCTTTCGCAGCGCCCCGCCCACCGCTCGCATATCGGCGATTTCACGATGCACCGCCGCGCCGCCCGACAGACCTAGCTTACGCTGCACCAGGTCGATGGCTTGAATCCCATTGGTGCCTTCGTAGATCCCAGCGATCCTCACGTCGCGGAGAAATTGCGCCGCGCCGGTCTCTTCGATGTAGCCCATGCCACCATGAACCTGGATTCCGAGCGAGGCGGCCTCGTTGCCGATGTCGGTGGAAAAGGCCTTGGCGACCGGCGTCAGAAGAGAGGCCCGTTCCGCGGCCAGATCCCGCGCGGACTTGTCCCTTTCCCGGCGCGACCGGTCGATCGAATTTGCCGTGATAAAACAGATCGCCCGCGCCGCGGCTGTCATGGCCTTCATCGTCATGAGCATGCGGGCAACATCTGGATGTTGCACGATGGGGTTCATCGCCTCGCCCATATCGCCTGGCGCATGACCCTGGCGCCTCTCTCTTGCGTAACTAAGCGCTTGCTGAAACGCGCGTTCCGAGATCGCGACGCCTTGCACGCCGACATTGAGCCTGGCGCTGTTCATCATCGTGAACATGCAGGCAAGCCCCTTGTTCTCCTCGCCAACAAGAAAGCCCGTGGCGCCGCCGTGCTCGCCATAGACCATCGTGCAGGTGGGCGAAGCATGGATGCCGAGCTTATGCTCCAACGAGATGCAATGGACATCGTTGCGCGCACCAAGCGCGCCATCGGAATCGACGAGAAATTTCGGCACGAGGAAGAGCGAGATACCGCGGGTTCCCTTCGGCGCATCGGGCAAGCGCGCGAGGACGAAATGAACGATATTTCCGGCCATATCGTGCTCGCCATAGGTGACGAAGATCTTGGAGCCGAAGAGTTTGTACGTTCCGTCCTGCTGCCGCTCGGCTCTGGTTTTGAGCGCGCCGAGGTCGGAGCCCGCCTGCGGCTCGGTCAAATTCATGGTGCCGGTCCATTCGCCCGAGACGAGCTTTGCGAGATAGACCGCCTGCAACGCTTCGCTCGCATGCGATTTCACGGCCTCGATCGCGGCAAGCGTCAGCAGAGGGCAAAGGCTGAGCGCCATATTCGCCGCGCTCCAGATTTCGATGCAGGCGGTATTGAGGAGCACCGGCAGACCCATGCCGCCATATTCGGACGGGCCGGTGATCGCGTTCCATCCTCCTGCGGTCCATTGCCGGTAGGCCTCGGCAAAGCCGGGCGCGGCCGCGACCTTGTCCGCCTCGAACTTCGCGCCTTCCTTGTCGCCAACGCGGTTCAAGGGCGCGAGGACATTTTCGGCAAATTTGCCCGCTTCTGTCAGGGTCGCCTCGGCAAGACCATCGCCAAGATCGGCGTAAATTCCGTCTTTGAGTCCAAGATCCATCCCCGCCTCATGGGTCATGGCGAAAAGAATGTCGGCAATTGGCGCGCGATAGCTCATCGATGTCTCCTCAGCCTTCATCACGCCTCCGGGGCCAGAAGATTGGCGTCGCGCGCGACCAGCCAGCGCCCGTCTGGCTCCTTGCGCAGGATCGTGAGCGTATGGCCCGACCGGCGAAGAGGTGCGCCGCCAGGCGGCGTCATCGTCACCTCGAGATAGTTCCTAAGATAGGCCCAATCGCCGAGAAGCTTGATTTCCTTAATGTCGTTCGATGCCTCGAAACGGACATCCTTCAATCCTTTGGAGCTAGCGGCAAACGCCTCCTTCCCGAACGGGTTCTGGCCGGGAACCATGAAGATTACATCGTCCGTCATCAAGCTGAGCACCGTTTGAAGGTCCCCTTTTTGGCTCGCGGCGAGCCAAGATTGGACCAACTCGCGAATGGCGCGCTCATCGTCCGGCATTTGGCCGCTTCCTTTAGTGCCTGATTTATCAGCCAATCTGACAAAGGAGGGGTAAACTGCGCCTCCCTCTGCCCGGAGGTATGAATTATAAACCCGTTGCACCTATTCTGTCGCCAAGAATGAAGGACAGCGGATGAACAACGAGTTTGCCGCGGGAAGCACCGGTCACGCCGCCCAAAAAGTGATAGCGGCGGACGCGGCGGGCATTGCGGAGGCGGCGCGCATCCTGCGCCACGGCGGTCTCGTCGCGGTCCCGACCGAGACCGTATACGGCCTGGCCGCCGACGCGGCGTCGGACGCCGCCGTCGCCCGCATTTATGCGGCGAAGGCGAGGCCAAAGTTCAATCCGCTCATCGCCCATGTCGCGAGCCTTGAAGCGGCGCTCGGGCAGGGCATTTTCTCGGCCGATGCCTTGCGGCTCGCCGAAGTTTTCTGGCCGGGGCCGCTCACTCTTGTAGTTCCGCTCGCGCCCGGCGCAACGGTCTGCGCCGCTTCCCGCGCGGGCCAACCAAACGTCGCCCTACGAGTTCCGGCGCATCCGATCGCGCTGGCGGTCATTTCGGCGGCGGGGCGGCCGCTGGCGGCGCCTTCGGCCAATCGCTCCGGCCGGGTGAGCCCGGTCACCGCCGCTCACGTCGCGCGAGATTTTGCCAACGAAATCGACCTAATCCTCGATGGCGGGCGCTGTCCGGTTGGCCTCGAGTCGACGATCATCGCATGCCTCGAACGCCCACAAATGTTGCGGCCAGGCGGAATCGCGAGGACGGACATCGAAGCTGTGCTTGGCTACCCGCTTGGCGAATTCGCAGGGCCTGGCCCAGTTCGTTCTCCGGGGATGTTGCAATCCCACTATGCACCGCGCGCAAAACTTCGTCTTGAAGCGGCAACACTCGATAAAGACGAGGCGGGCCTCGATTTCGGGGGGATTTTTGGCAAGGGCAGAAATGTGCTGGATCTTTCGCCCGGCCGGGATCTCGCGGAGGCCGCGGCAAATCTTTTCAGTTTTTTGCGCGAGCTCGACGCGCGAGAACCCGCCTGCATCGCGGTTGCGCCGATTCCCTGTGAGGGTTTGGGCGAGGCCGTCAACGACCGATTGACGCGGGCGGCGGCGCGCGACACACAACCTTAAAGGAGCGATGCTTTTAGAAAATAGTGGCGCACGACGGCGCCGGGGACGCACCGCGCCGAGCGTATTTGCAGGTATATGTGATTACGTAGCAGAATGAGCTAGCGACAACTATATAAGGCCATGGAATTCAACGCAAACGGCGTGACGATTGAAACGACGCGGCGCCGGCTAGGCAGGCAGGCGTTCGGCGTGGCGATTGGGGCCGTCGTGTTTACGCGAAATCTGTTTGGCGGGGAGGGCACGCCCGCCGGCGCGACCGTTGTTTTCGCGGCCGCCAGTACGAAGACCGCTCTCGATTCGGTCGCCAACGCCTGGCAAGACGAAACCGGCAAGAGGATATCGATCGCTTACGGGTCCTCGGCCGCCCTCGCCAAGCAGATCGAGCAGGGCGCCCCGGCGGATATGTTTATTTCCGCCGATCTCAAATGGATGGATTACCTCGAAAAGGCCGAGCTCATCCGCGCCGGAACACGCAAAAATCTGTTCGGCAATAAGCTTGTCCTCATCGAGCCCAGAGACGCCGATGTCAAGCTTGAGATCACAACAGGTTTTGATCTCGCGGGCGCCGCGGGAGACGGCAAAATCGCCGTTTGCATGATCGACTCTTGCCCAGCCGGAATTTACGCCAAGGAGGCTCTTGAATCGCTCGGGGTCTTCGCGGGCGTCGAACCAAAGCTCGCCCAGGCCGACAATGTCCGCAACGCGTTGACCCTCGTCTCGCGCGGCGAGGCGCGGTTCGGCATTGTTTACGCTACCGACGTCAAGGCCGATCCCAAGGTGAAAGTGGTTGGCACATTTCCAGCTTCGAGCCATAGCCCGATCGTCTATCCCGTTGCGATCGCCGCGGCCTCGGAAAATCCAGACGCGGCATTTTTCCTCGCTTATTTAACGTCGCAGACGGCAACCAAGATTTTCCTCGAACAGGGTTTCGAAGTCTTGTCGAAGTGATGCTTGCCCCATGTCAGAAAACGGTAGTGATCCGAACTGTTCCGCCCGGTACGCGAATTCGCAAAACCGGTTTCTTTCTCTGCCGGCCGTGCGCCGGAAATTACGGGCGCGCGACGCGGCCAAAGCCACTATGGCGCATCGGGCTGAGCTTCGGGCGCCGCCGCTGCGAAGGCAGGTTCCTCGCGTGCCGCTGCGTCGGCCGCGACGATGCGCGGATAGGGCGCTAAATCGAGACCGAATCGGCGCGCGTTATAGACCTGGGGCACAAGGCAAATGTCTGCCAGGGTAATCTGGTCTCCGGCGGAGTGGCGCCCGGCGATGGTGGCGAGGCGCGCTTCGATCGCACCGAACCCGGTCCCGATCCAGTGCCGGTTCCAGGCCGCGCGGGCTCCGGCGCCGGCGCCATAATCCGCCGTAAGCTTTTCAAGCACTCGCAAATTCCCGATCGGATGGATGTCGCAGGCGATCGTGTAGGCGATCTCGCGGCAAACCGCCTTCTGCCGGGGGTCGTTTGGCAACAAAGGAGGATCGGGATAAATTTCATCGAGATAGTCGATGATGGCAAGCGACTGAGCGAGCGTGAACCCGTCCGCTTCCCGCCATACCGGAACGAGACCCGCGGGGTTTCGCGCACGATGTTCGTCGCGCGTCTGCTCGCCCAATGGCAGTTGCACGGAGACTTGTCTCGGGTTAATCCGCTTGAGGTTCAGGGCGATCCGCACCCGGTAGGCGGCGCTCGAGCGCCAATAGTCGAAGAGGCAAGCCTCAGGCAGGGGGTCTTGCATAAGGTTCGACCGACTGTTCGATGGCGCCGAAAACGGACTGGCCGCCCGGATTCTTCATCTCGATGCGCACCGTATCGCCGAAGTGCAAATATGGCGTCTTCGCGGTGCCGCCGTGAATGATCTCGACCATCCGCGCCTCGGCGAGGCATGAATAGCCAACTCCGCCGTCCGCGATGGGGCGGCCGGCACCGCCGTCCGAGCCTTTGTTCGAAACGGTGCCAGAGCCGACGATGGTGCCCGCGCCCAAAGGCCTTGTTCTGGCCGCGTGCGCGATCAAGGCCGGGAAATCGAAGTTCATGCCGGTGCCGGCATCCGCCCGCCCGAATGGCTTGCCATTGAGGCTAACGAGCAAGGGAAGATGCAAGCGTCCGCCGTCCCAAGAAGCGCCGAGTTCGCTTGGGGTGACCGCGACCGGCGAGAAAGCGGAGGATGGTTTCGACTGGAAGAAACCAAAACCCTTGGCGAGTTCCCCCGGGATAAGGTTGCGTAACGAAACATCGTTAACAAGCACGATCAGCACAATTGCCGCAGCGGCTTCGGCGCGGCTCGCGCCCATCGCGACATCGTTGACGACGACCGCGACTTCCCCCTCGAAATCGACACCGAAACCTTCATCCGCCATTCTTATCGGCTCCCGGGGAGCAAGAAAAGCATCCGATCCGCCCTGATAAAGCAAGGGTTCGGCCCAAAGATCCGGCGGCATCGCGGCGCCGCGCGCCTTGCGCACGAGCTCCACGTGATTCAAATAGGCCGAGCCGTCGATCCATTGGAACGCGCGCGGCAGTGGCGAGAGCGCGTCGTGCTCACGGAATCGCTCGCGGGGCACCGAGCCGGTTTCAAGCGCCGTCGCGAGCGCTTCGAGTTTTGGCGAGAGCCGCATCCAATCGTCGAGCGCGTGTTGTAGGGTTTGGGCGACGCCCCGCGCGTCGGTGGCATGGGTGAGATCGCGCGAGACCACGACAAGCCGCCCATCGCGGCTGGCGTCGGCGAGTGTCGCAAGCTTCACGCGGCCCCCTCGCGGCGTTGGTCATTCACGGCGGTTTGGATCGAAATGCTTTTCCAAACCCTGCCAGCAATCGGCATAGTCGCTTTGCAAGGCCGGCAGTTTGGCCGCAAAGTCCGTCACCTGTTGCGGATAGCGCGTCTCAAACATGAAGGCGAGGGTATTTTCGAGTTTTTGTGGCTTCAATTCGCCGGAACTCGCTCTGTCGAAAGCTTGCTTGTCGGGCCCATGCGGCAGCATGCTATTGTGCAGCGATATCCCGCCCGGCGCAAAGCCTTTCTCCTTGGCGTCATATTGGCCGTGGATCAGCCCCATGAACTCGCTCATGATGTTCATGTGATACCATGGCGGCCGGAACGAATGCTCGGCGACCTGCCAGCGCTCCGGAAAAATCACGAAATCGACGTTGGCGGTGCCGGCCTCGCCGGATGGCGCGGTGAGCACCGTGAAGATGGAGGGGTCCGGGTGATCGAACAGAATGGCGCCGACCGGCGCGAAGGTCCGAAGATCGTATTTGTAAGGCGTGTAATTGCCATGCCAGGCGACGACGTCGAGCGGCGAATGGCCGATTTCGCTGACATGAAAGCCGCCGCACCATTTTAGCGTGAGACGGCAGGGCGTTTCCTTATCCTCATAGCTTGCCACCGGGGTCTTGAAGTCGCGCGGGTTGGCGAGGCAATTGGCGCCGATCGGCCCGCGCGCGGGCAGGGCGAACCTCGCGCTATAATTCTCGCATACATAGCCACGCACGGGACTGCCCTCTAGGCCCACCTTAAACTTCATCCCTCGCGGAATGACGGCGATATCGCCTGGTCCGGCACCGAAGCGCCCGAGTTCTGTCGCGATATCCAGGGCGCCGGTTTGCGGCACGATCAGCAATTCGCCGTCGGCATTCATAAAATAATCGTCTTCCATGTTCTGCGTCACCAGGAAGACATGCGCCGCCATGCCGGTCTGGGTGTGGACATCGCCTGCGGTCGTCATGGTGCGCATGCCGGTCACGAAGGTCAAGGGTTCATTGGGGATCGGCAAAGGATCCCAGCGCAATTGACCGAGTGGCAAGATCTGCGCGGCAAAATGCGGCGCGGTTTTCCAGAAGGGAACATCGATGCGGCTGAAGCGGCCCACATGCTTGACGGAGGGACGCATACGGTAGAGCCAAGAGCGCGCGTTGGCGCCGCGCGGCGCCGTAAACGGCGTGCCCGACAATTGTTCGGCGTAAAGCCCATAGGGGCAGCGCTGCGGCGAGTTCTGCCCTTGCGGCAAGGCGCCCGGCAGCGCCTCGGTCTCGAAATCATTGCCAAAGCCGGACATGTAACGATGGGTCATAGAAAGACTCTTCGACGCGAGGACATGGAAGCATCCCGGTCGATTGGACGAAAAAGTTTCACGTGAAACATTTTGGTACGATTGACGGTCTGCGCAAGTGTACATGTTGTAGGGCGCGGCGCGATACGAGCGGGGATTTGGGTCTAGCTGAGGATTGTGAAATGATTTATTTTTAGCTCGTGCGGTTTTTTTAGGTCCTGTTTCAAAAGCCTCGCCTACATCCTCGTAACTTGGGGGGCGCCATTGGTGCTAGTGGTAGGCTAGCGCCTCCACCGCCTCAAGCGACGCGAGCGGTATCAATTCGCTACGGCTCACCGGTTGGCAAGCTTCGCATGAAAAATTCTCTCGCAGCGCTTTGGTTATTTGGACTTTGCTTGTGCGGGCAGCTTCTTCCCGCCTTCGGGCAAGAGAAGACCGTCAGCGTTTATGGGTGGGGCGATTATATCGATCCGAAGGTCATCGAGGACTTTACCAAGGAGACAGGGATCAAGGTCACCTATGACGCTTACGATTCAAACGAGGCTTTCGAGGCACGGTTCCTGAGCGGCAAAGCAGGCTTCGACGTTGTGGTCGTCCCGGGCCCGGTCCTGCAAAGGCAGATCGCGGTGGGGCTCTATCAAAAACTGGACAAAACCAAACTTCCAAACAGCAAGAACCTTTGGCCGGAGGTGATGGCGCGCCTTGGCGTCTATGATCCCGGCAGCCAATATGCGGTCAACTATATGTGGTTTACGGCGGGCATAGCCTACAATGTCGAAAAGGCCAACGAACTTCTGGGCGATGCGGCAGCCGATGCTTCGTTGAATTCCTGGGACATCCTCTTCAAGCGCGGGAATTTGAAGAAATTCGCCGGCTGCGGCATTACTGTCCTCGACAGCGGCGAAGATCTGTTTGCGATCGCGCTTAACTATCTTAAGGCCGATCCGGCGTCGATGCGCCCGAGCGAACTCAAGCGTGCCGGGGAACTGTTAAGCGGAATGCGGCGCGACGTAAAAAAATTCGACTCCGCCGACTTTGCGGATGCGCTCGCCAATGGCGACATTTGTCTTGGCGTTGGCTATTCCGGAGACAGTTTTCGGGCGCGCGACCGCGCGCGAGAGGCCGATAACGGGATTGAAATCAATTACACTATTCCCAAGGAAGGCACTTTGATATCGCTCGATAATCTTGCAATTCCCAAGGATGCGCCGCATGTCGAGGAAGCCTATGCCTTTATTGACTTCCTCTTGCGGCCAGCGATCGCCGCCCGCAACACGAACTTCACCCATCTCGCCAACGGCGTCCTCGCGTCCAAATCCTCGATCGGCAAGGACATCGTCGAGAACAAGGCGATTTACCCAGACGCCGCGATGCTGCAACGGCTCTTTGCGGTGCCAAACCATGATCCAGCGGCGCGAAAAACGATTGTCCGTGAATGGGCGCGGATAAAAACCGGCAAATAATGCCGCGAA
>DATARJ010000096.1:0-8621 GCA_036264205.1 Methylocella sp. | reverse complement strand
TCATACGGCGTGCGCGCCCAGCGCGCCACGCAACGAGGGTCTCGCCTATTTGACCCGCGAAGGCTAGGTTTGTTCTTGCCTTGCGTTGGGCGAGACCGTCGTCGGCCCAAGCCGGTGGCCCGCATTGCCTGCCCTTGGATCCGAGGAGTGTAACGCCCCTTGAGGTCCAGGGCGGGGTTGGGGTCGTCTGCGCGGACCAATCACCAGGGAGTGGTTTTCCGCCTGGGCGAAGCCGGTCGGAACCTGTCGCTTGCCAGCGTGCTAGCCAAGGAGGGCGCTGAATCCGGCGATGGCGTCGACGACGCCCGCTGGCTCAGGCGGATACCAGCCGACGATCGCCCGGCCGGCCAACGAAATTATGGAGGATCTTCGTGCGCCTCTAGGAAGCATTGTCGGGGGAGAGATGACCGCCGTCCCGCGATGGCAAAAAGGCCGCATTTCCCCAGATCGGAAGGCGCCGCGATGGTCGAACAGATGTCGCTGGTTACCAACTTCGAACCATTTCAATCTGCCAAGGCCCAGGCGGATCTTTCCGCGAGCCTTTGGGAAACGCTCCGGCGGGAGGCGGAAGACGCGTTCGCGCGCGAGCGTGCCCTTGCGCCCATTATCGTTAATTCGATTTTGAACCGCCCGACCTTCGAGGACGCGGTCATTCACCGGATCTCGGCCCGGCTCGGCAATGAGATTGTTCCAGCTTATCTCGTCAATGACATGTTTGACAAAGCGGTCGCCTGCGACGAGACGATTGGCGCGGGTTTCCGGGCCGACATTGTCGCGGTGCTAGACCGCGATCCGGCGTGCGAACGTTTGATCGAGCCATTGCTTTATTTCAAGGGATTTCACGCCATCCAAACGCATCGGCTCGCGCATTTGCTCTGGGCCAATGGCCGTAGAGATTTCGCGCTCTATCTACAGAGCCGGTCATCCGACGTGTTTCAGACCGACATCCATCCGGCGGCGGTGTTTGGAAAGGGCATCTTTCTTGATCACGCGACCGGCTTCGTGGTTGGCGCGACGAGCGTCGTCGACGACGATGTTTCGATCCTCCAGAATGTCACGCTCGGCGGCACCGGCAACGAATCCGACGACCGGCACCCTAAGGTCCGTCGCGGCGTGATGATCGGCGCTGGCGCGAAAATTCTCGGCAACATCGAAATCGGGGCGTGCTCGCTGGTCGCCGCGGGCTCGGTCGTTCTCCATCCCGTGCCGCCCAATACGACCGTGGCGGGCGTGCCGGCCCGCGCGGTAGGAACGGCAGGCTGCGCCGAGCCCTCGCGCAGCATGAATCAAATCTTGAGTCAGCTTGCCTATGATTCCTTCACCTATACAATTTGAAGGGCGCCTTCCAAAGGCCGCCCTTACGACGTGAAGACCGGGCTTTACCGCGCACGGCACCGATATAAGTGCGTGCGCGCTCCGAGCGTGACGTTTCATGCGTGCTGATGGCGATCTAGGCAATGCCGGGCACCGGCGTACATTTCAAAGCCGAGAGCAAGAGTGGCTCGGGCAACGGTAACTTTGCCGGCATCTTGATGGATTTCCTTGACGACGCCGAGAAACTAAAGGCTAGTCGCCATCGTTTATTCTTAAGAGTAGGCTGTCTCTGACCAATCGGCCGAAGGAGGAAACACGATATGTCGCTGAGAATCAATTCCGAGGCACCCGACTTTACCGCCGAAACCACGCAAGGCACGATCAACTTCCATCAATGGATCGGCGATGGCTGGGCTATCCTCTTTTCGCATCCAAAGGATTTTACGCCGGTCTGCACCACGGAGCTCGGCTACATGGCCCGGCTGAAGCCGGAATTCGACAAGCGCGGCTGCAAGATCATCGGGCTGAGCGTCGATCCGGTAGCGCAGCACGGACGGTGGTCGAAGGACATCGAGGAGACCCAGGGTTACGCGGTGAATTATCCGATGATCGGCGATCCGGAGCTGAAGATCGCAAAACTTTACGACATGCTGCCCGCGGAAGCCGGGGACACCTCCGAAGGCCGGACGCCGGCCGACAACGCGACGGTGCGCTCAGTCTTCATCATCGGACCGGACAAGAAAATCAAGGCGATGCTAACCTACCCAATGAGCAGCGGGCGCAATTTCGACGAGGTGTTGCGGCTCCTCGACTCTTGCCAGCTTTCGGCGAAGCATCCGGTCGCCACTCCCGTGAACTGGAAGCAAGGCGAGGATGTGATCATCGTCACCTCGGTAACCGATGATCAGGCAAAGCAGCGTTTCCCGAAGGGGTTCCGCGCCTTGAAAGCGTATCTCCGCTTTACCCCGCAGCCTTGAAGGCATCGCCTACTTGGAGATCATGGAAAGGTTTCCATCAGCTTTCGAGACCGATCCGAGACGGGTCTCGCCGTCCCGTTCCAAGGGAAGCATCGGATCGACAAGAAACGGCGCCCGCGGGGGATCACTGCGTTGGAGCTTGTCGAGACATGCTCTCATGGCGCGGGTTGCGTACTCCGAGTCACACATCTGGAGCAAGGTACATGGCGCAACCCGCCGCGAAACAGACCGAAACCTCTGACGCCGCGCAGCTGCCGGGACGCGGCCGCATTTATGATTCGATCACCGATACGATCGGCGATACCCCGCTTGTGCGTCTAAAAAAGATCGCCAGGGAAAAGGGCGTCAAGGCCAACCTTCTCGCCAAGCTCGAATTCTTCAATCCGGTCGCCAGCGTGAAAGACCGCATCGGCGTCCACATGATCTCGGTCATGGAAGCGTCCGGCAAGATCACACCGGGCAAAACAACCCTCATCGAGCCGACCTCCGGCAACACTGGCATCGCGCTTGCCTTTGTCGCGGCGGCGCGTGGCTATAAACTCATCCTAGTCATGCCGGAATCGATGTCGCTCGAGCGACGCAAGATGCTTGCCCTCCTCGGCGCCGAACTTGTCTTAACCCCGGCGCCGCAAGGCATGAAAGGGTCGATCGCCAAGGCCCAGGACCTCGCCGACGCGACGCCCGGCGCCGTCATCCCGAGGCAGTTTGACAATCCGGCGAACGTGGAAATCCACCGGCTTACGACAGCCGAGGAAATCTGGAACGATGCCAAAGGCGAAGTCGATGTTTTTGTCTCCGCGGTAGGCACCGGCGGGACCATCACGGGAGTGGCGCAAGTTCTGAAGCCGCGCCGGCCGAATCTGAAAATCATCGCGGTCGAACCGGAGGATTCGCCGGTTCTCTCGGGCGGGCAACCGGGGCCGCACAAGATTCAGGGAATCGGCGCCGGTTTCGTTCCTGCGATCCTCGACCAATCGTTGATCGACGAAGTCTTGACCGTCGGTAATCAAACGTCGTTCGACACGGCGCGGCTCGTCGCGCGCTTGGAAGGCATCCCAGTTGGAATTTCCTCTGGCGCCGCCGTCGCCGCCGCGGTGGAAATAGGCCTGCGCCCGGAATTCGAAGGCAAAAACATCGTCCTTATCATACCCTCCTTCGCGGAACGCTATCTGTCGACGGCGTTGTTCGAGGGGTTTTGAGAAGAGTTTCCGGAGCAAGACGCCAAAGGTCGGACCGCAAGAGCCTGCCCGAAAGGTCTGGCTGAAGGCGGTATCCTAGGCCGGGAGAGGTGTTCGGAAAGCTGCGTGCACGTTCGCAATCTTGGGTTCGTAACACGATTTCTTAGGGAAAGATGACCTCGTAATTCGAACTCTTGGTCTGCTTGCCGCCGCGATCGTCACGATCAGAACGGTCGTTGGTAGCGCGACGGCGGTCGCCCAGCCCGCGCTTCCTCCACAGCTCATTCCGCTTGTTCCGAAGCAGTTCTCGCGATGGAAGGCGCCAAGTCTGGCGATGCTTGGACTTCCCAATTGCGTGACGAGATCACCGTGCCGAAGGGCAAGGATCCCCGAGCACGGGGTACCTCACTTCTGACTGTTCATGAAATCTCAAAAGCAACGGAACCTGGACCTCCAAGCGTCACGACGGCATGGGCGTGCGGTTACCTCTTACCGTCGGCAAAGCCTGGGGCTTTCCGTCGAGCGATGTCAATTCGACCACCGGCGTCAGCTTCAAGCGGACCGGGAACACAAAAGTTGTAAAACAAGAGCGCTCCATCACACACGCCGGCACTTCGATACTTTCAAGATCGAAACTTCATTTACTGAACGCAGCAGGAAAGACCAGACCAAGAAATATCAGGCTGTAGCGACCGACGTCACTGCAACGGAAATCAACCTCCGTATCAATACCTCCGGGCAGCAGCCGATTCAGGCATCCGCGAGAGCCATCCTCTCATTGACTCGGTACAATGCCACGACTCCTGTCAATTGCGGATGAATAAGGAGATTCAAGGTTGCATTTATGATAGATATAGAACCAAATACTCTACAAAAATCTAAATATCAAGAAGCTTGGCCTTGCAAATATATGGCCGTTTTTTCATCACATATTCCATGCAACGTCGTCCCAGCTCGGACTTTTGAGCTTAACGATGCACTACCATGGAGTGTGAATATTGAGGAATATTATCATAGCAGCTCTTGCGTTTCTCGCCTCTTGCACGGGTGGGCAGGCCCAAAGCTGGACAGGCAACGCCTCTTACTACCGCGGACGCGGCCGCATGGCCTGCGCGCATCGTTCGCTGCCGTTTGGAACCCACGTCCGGGTAAGAAATCTCTCCAACAACCGCTCGGCGGTGCTGGTGGTCAATGACCGGGGGCCGTTCCTCAAGGGCCGAATCATTGATGTCTCGACGGGCGCCGCCGACGTGCTCGGTTTTCGCCGGACCGGCTTGGCGCGCGTCACGGTCGAAACTGACGTGGATTAGCATCCGCGCGCGCCCCCCGCTCCGGGAACATCCAATAAAACAATGACTTCTGGTGCGTCGAACCAATCTCCTGCGGCGCCGTTGCATCGGCATCACAGGACGAGCGGACCGAGATCGCCGACGGCGGCCGTTCCCGGCAACAGCCCCCGCGCCCGGGCCGCGATTTTACAATTGGTCCCGCCGCCGCTGATCTCGAAGAGATGGTAACCGGCCACTTGATGCGGCGGCCCGCGAATGGCAGAGGCCGATGGCACGCCAACAACTGGAACGAGACCTTTTGGACCTTCCATCCGCGCCAAGCAAAGCCTGTGGTTATGGCCGTGCACGATGAGCTCGGCGCCGGCGCGGCGGATCAGAGCCGCGAGATCGCCCGCGTCCACGAGGCCGCGCCCGAGCTGCGAGGCTGTGGTTTGCGGCGGATGGTGCAGCATCACGACGCGGATGAGCCCGCGCGTGCCGGTTTCGACGAGAAGCCTCTCGGTGGCTTGTAATTGGCGGCGGCCCAAATATCCCGCCGCAATGAACAACGGCGTGGGAACGCCCGACGACATGCCGACCAAGGCAACCTCGCCGCGGATCCGCAGATAAGGGAAAGCCTCGCCGGCGCTCGCCTCTCCTGTGGTCCAGGGCGCGAAGGCGCGGGTGAGATACGGCAACGAGCCGCGCACATAGGCGTCGTGATTGCCGGGCACAAAACTCACGTCCTCGGGCGCACCCAAGGTTTCGAGCCAATTCCGGGCAAGCTGGAACTCAGCCGGCAGACCGAGATTCGAGATATCCCCCGTCATCGCGACGTGGCTTGGATGGTGCGCCTTCATGTCCGTGACGATTTGCTCGAGTACCGCCATGTCATGGATGCGCGAGCGGGAGCGCGTCCAGTTCAAATAACCGGTGACACGTTTGCCGATCAGCTCGCGCCGGCGGGGGCGCGGCAAAGGTCCAACATGCGGGTCGGACAAATGGGCAAGAAGAAATTTCACGCGGGCCAATCTGTCCGCTCCGCGCGGCGCGTCAAGAGGCGCCCATAATAGCTGTCGCCCACAATGGCGCGCACCAACACGATTTGCAACCCGGACCGCGGGCGATTAAGACGGCCAAGGGAGCCGATGGCGCGCTGACCGTGCCGATGCATCTATCCGAGCGGGCGGCCGTTTTATGGTGGAGGTCGCTGGCGGCCGGGGCGGCCCGGCGGGTGCTTTTGCGCCGCGAGTTGCCCGCTCCAGCACGATTCAAATCCTGCGTGGCGAAAATGCCGGGCGTAGCGTAACCTACACGAATCTCGTCCGCGCCGTCGACAAGCTCGGCGATTGGACCGGCGAGACCGCGACCTTCGACATGCCGGGCGGGGTACTGACGGCGAAGGCTTTATCGTTCTGGCGCAAAGCGTATACCTGGGGGGCCGGGTGCCATTCTTGGCGCCGCGCATACGTCTTCCCACGAGAGCCCCGGGCGGCGTGCCAAATTTCCAGCGATCGGCCGCGAGGATGCCTTTCGCCTGCCGCGCTCACGGCATATAGAGGAGGCGAAGCCGCATCCCTTTGCGCAAGGCGGCCAGGAGTATCGACACGCCATGTCTCGCCAAATTTTTCGCGGTTTCGCCGCCGTTCTAACCCTCGCCTTCGCGGCCGCGCTCTCCTTCGCCGGCCCCGCATCCTCCAAGACCAAGCAGGCAAAGCCAGCGGCGAAAGCCGAACAATCCGGCGCCGCAACCGCGGACACGGCAAAGACTGGGAAGCCCTCGCAACTGGCGAGTTACGGCGACTGGGGAGTATTTCTCGCGCAGGGCGAAAAGTCCAAGACGTGCTACGCGCTGGCGACGCCCAAGGACAGGGCTCCCCACGGATTGCAACGCGATCCCGCCTATGTCTTCATCGCCAACCGGCCAGGCGAGAATGTGCGCGAGGAGGTCTCGATCATCATGGGATTTCCAATGAAAGAAGGCGGCGGCCGCGCAGAAATCACCGGGTCCAGCTTCGCTCTCATTGCCAAGGGAGCCAACGCCTGGATTAAGAACCAGGCCGAGGAAGCCAAATTCGTCGATGCCTTGAAAAAAGGCTCGAAACTCATCGTCAAGGCGTCCTCGCTGAGAGGCCACGCGACGACCGACAGCTATTCTCTCGCCGGCCTGGCGCAAGCTCTCGAAAGAATTGAGAAAGAATGCCCTTGAGGTGGTCCAAAAATCGCCAGCGCGCTCGCCAGTTGCCTCCGGGAGGAACGCCATGTCCGGCAAAATCTATCCAGTGGCTCCCGGCTGGAAGCAGCGCGCCTATATCGACAATGCAAAATACCTGGAACTCTACGCCCGCTCGGTCGCCGATCCCGATTCCTTCTGGGCCGAGCAGGCACGCCGCATCGACTGGATCAAACCCTTCACAAGCGTGAAAAATACATCCTTCGGGCCGGACTCCGTCTCGATCAAATGGTTCGAAGGCGGAATCACCAATGTCGCCCAAAACTGTATCGACCGGCATCTGCCCCGGCTCGCCAACCACACTGCGATCATTTGGGAAGGCGACGACCCGAAGGATTCGAAACATATTACCTACCAGGAACTGCACGACGAGGTTTGCCGTCTCGCCAATGTCCTCAAGGCGCATGGGGTCAAGAAGGGGGACACGGTCACGATCTATCTGCCGATGATCCCCGAGGCGGCCTATGCGATGCTCGCTTGCGCGCGTATCGGAGCAGTCCATTCGGTCGTTTTCGGCGGTTTCTCCGCTGCGTCGCTCGCCGGACGTATCGAGGACTGCCACTCGAAACTTCTCATCACCGCAGATGAAGGGTGGCGTGGTGGCCGCAAGACGCCGCTTAAGGCGCATGCCGACGAGGCCGCCGCGAAAACCAGCGGAATCGTCGAGACCATGCTCGTCCTCAAGCACACCGGCGGCGCTGTTGATTGGACCGATGGCCGCGACGTGTTGTGCCACGAGGCCATGACCCAAGCCGCACCTGAGTGCGCCTGCACGGGGATAAACGCGGAAGACCCTCTATTCATCCTTTATACGTCGGGCTCGACCGGCGCGCCAAAGGGCGTGGTGCATACAACGGCGGGCTACCTCGTCTACGCCGCGATGACGCATCAATACGTTTTCGATTATCGCGAAGGCGATATTTTTTGGTGCACCGCCGACGTCGGCTGGGTAACAGGGCATAGCTATATCGTCTACGGTCCCCTTGCGAATGGCGCCACGACGTTGATGTTCGAAGGCGTTCCGACCTACCCCAGCGCGTCGCGCTTCTGGGAGGTTGTCGACAAGCATCGGGTCAATATTTTTTATACCGCGCCGACCGCGATCCGCGCCCTGATGCGCGCCGGTGACGCGCCGGTCAAAAGGACGAGCCGTGCCTCGTTGCGGCTTCTGGGCACGGTCGGCGAGCCGATCAATCCGGAAGCCTGGGAATGGTATTATCATGTCGTAGGCGACGCGCGCTGTCCGATCGTCGATACCTGGTGGCAAACCGAGACCGGCGGCATCCTTATTTCACCGCTGCCTGGCGCGATGGACCTGAAGCCGGGCTCGGCGGCGCGCCCATTTTTCGGAATCCGGCCGGAGGTAGTGGATGCCGCCGGAAACGTCCTTGAAGGCGCCTGCTCGGGCAATCTTGTCTTGGCCGATTCGTGGCCAGGCCAAATGCGCACGATCTATGGCGACCACGAACGCTTCGTGCGGGGCTATTTTTCCGTCTATCCCGGCAAATATTTCACCGGGGATGGCTGCCGCCGCGACGCCGACGGCGATTATGGGATCACGGGAAGGGTCGACGATGTCCTAAACGTCTCCGGTCATCGGCTCGGCACCGCGGAGGTGGAGAGTTCCCTCGCCGCACATGAAAAGGTCGCG
>DATARJ010000089.1:0-4051 GCA_036264205.1 Methylocella sp. | reverse complement strand
GGCTTGCCGCTATGATCGGTGAGCTTTCCGTGATCCATGACCTGCAAGAGGATATTATAGAGATCGGGATGCGCCTTTTCGATCTCGTCAAGCAGCAGAACACTATGAGGATGCTGATCGATCGCATCGGTCAGAAGACCGCCTTGGTCGAAGCCGACATAGCCTGGGGGCGCGCCGATAAGCCTTGAAACGGTGTGGCGCTCCATATATTCCGACATGTCGAAGCGCACGAGCTCGACGCCGAGGCTGATCGCAAGCTGGCGGGCGGCCTCGGTTTTGCCAACTCCGGTCGGCCCCGAGAAGAGATAGCTTCCGATCGGTTTCTCGCCGTCGCGCAAACCGGCGCGGGCCAGTTTGATCGCCGATGTCAATGCCACGATCGCCTCGTTCTGGCCATAGACGACGCGCTCCAGCGTCTCGGTCAGATGTTCGAGAACCTCGGCATCGTCCTTAGAAACGGTTTTGGGAGGAATCCGCGCCATCGTCGCGATGGTGGTCTCGATTTCTTTGATGCCGATTGTCTTTTTCCTCTTCGGTTCCGGCAGAAGCATCTGGCTCGCCCCGGTCTCGTCGATTACGTCGATCGCCTTGTCCGGTAATTTGCGGTCGTTGATATAGCGCGCCGAAAGTTCCACTGCCGCCTTCACGGCTTCGTTGGTGTAGCGAAGCTTGTGGAACTCCTCGAAATAGGGTTTTAGCCCCTTCATGATTTCGACGGCGTCGGGAATCGAGGGTTCGTTGATGTCGATCTTCTGGAAGCGGCGCACGAGAGCGCGATCCTTCTCGAAATATTGCCGGTATTCCTTATAGGTCGTCGAACCGATGCAGCGCAGCGCACCTTGCGCCAGGGCGGGCTTCAAAAGATTCGACGCATCCATGGCGCCGCCCGATGTTGCCCCCGCTCCGATCACCGTGTGAATTTCGTCGATGAACAGAATAGCTTTCTTGTGATTTTCGATTTCCTTCATCACCTGTTTCAGGCGTTCCTCGAAATCGCCTCGGTAGCGGGTGCCCGCGAGAAGCGTGCCCATGTCAAGAGCGAAAACCGTCGCCTCGGCGAGGACCTCCGGAACGTCGCCCATGACGATCTTGCGGGCGAGTCCTTCCGCTATGGCGGTCTTGCCGACGCCAGGATCACCGACAAGCAGAGGGTTGTTCTTATGGCGCCGGCACAATACCTGAATGGTGCGCTGAACTTCCGCCTCGCGCCCGATCAGCGGATCGATCCGTCCATCCCGCGCCTTCTTGTTGAGGTTAACGCAATAGGCATCGAGCGCACCTTCCTTTTTCTTCGACTCGCCGTTTTCCTTGGCATCCCTTGATTCACGCGCCTCGGCTTCCTCCTCGGTGCCGCGCGGAGTCCTCCGGGAATCCGAAAGGCCCGGCCGCTTGGCTATCCCGTGGCTGATGTAATTGACGGCGTCGTACCTGGTCATGTCCTGCTCCTGCAGGAAATAGGCGGCGTGGCTCTCGCGTTCGGCAAAAATCGCGACGAGCACATTGGCGCCGGTGACTTCTTCCCGCCCCGAGGATTGAACATGAATGACCGCCCGCTGGATGACACGTTGAAATCCCGCCGTCGGCTTGGCGTCCTCCCGATCGTCGCTAACCAGATTGTCGAGCTCCTGGTCGATATATTCGCGAAGATTCTTCTTCAACAGATCGAGATCGACCGAACAGGCACGAAGGACCGCGGCGGCGTCTCCGTCATCGGTCAAACTAAATAGCAGATGTTCGAGCGTGGCATATTCGTGATGACGCTCGTTGGCGATAGCCAAAGCCCGGTGCAGCGATTGTTCGAGATTGCGGGAGAACGACGGCATTGGCTCCAACCTCTCATTTCTTTTCCATGATGCACTGCAGGGGGTGCTGATGCTTGCGGGCGTGATCCATAACCTGCGTAACCTTCGTCTCGGCGATTTCGTAAGTAAAGACCCCGCATTCGCCGACCCCATGCTGATGCACATGAAGCATGATGCGCTTTGCCTCTTCCGGACCCTTATTGAAATATTTTTTCAACACGGACACAACAAATTCCATCGGCGTGTAGTCGTCGTTCAAGAGCAGGACGCGGTACATGCTTGGATGACGGACCTGCGTCTTTGGGCGCGTGATGACGACCGTGCCTGGCCCCGGGCCGCCCTCGCCGTCCCGCTGCGGATCCTTGGCGGCCGCAACCGGAGCGGCCAAAGCCGGCAAGGCCGCGAACCACGCGCCCGCGCGAGCGATGCTATCAACCCAAACCGGCGATTGCCGCAAAGCTTCGTCCATCACCACCAAAACCTCGCCCTTCAATGGTATCCGCCGGGCGCGCCCCAATAGCGGACCTTCAGCGAATGACGCGCCGGGCCTTTGCCAGCAAGCAGGAATTGACGCCACCGCCGGCGCGTCTCGATCAACGCGCTAATCTTAGTCCCTGTTCGCCTCATCGGCCATACGCGTTTTTCGCCAAAAGAAACCAATTTCACGTCGTTCATGCCACAAGGCCATGCCGCCACGCCGGAAGTACAGGCGAGGCCGGGTGAGCAAAGCAAGAACCTTTGCAACAAAAAGCCCGGCAAACGCCGGGCGTTCCAATTTTCGTAAATCGAGTATCTAAAGTCTTCGCAGAGCCCTTGGTGCCTCCATGGCATCTAAGCCGGCGCGCTTAAAACCTTGTGTTTGCGCCCTCGACCTTGGCAAGGATGTGTCGGCTCTCAGCCGCGACGGAGCAACTCGTGACCTCCGAAGCTCTTGATAGTGCATCGCAATAAAACACAAACTATTGCGGCACAATAACAACACGAAATAAGAAGCGGAGGCACCAATTATAGAGTGGCATCGGCCTACCCACAAGAATTTAAGGGCCGCGCGAGACCGCGCGACCGCCAAACTTTTCGTTGTCGCTGGTAAAAATTCAAAGACAAAAGGCACGGCCGGGCCTTGCAAACTCGGCGCTTCAAATCGCGGTTGTTCCGGCCGGTTCGAACTTTCGTATCATGTTGCTGTCGGAAACTTCCCCGCCACCCCGGTGAGGCCTAATTTTTTCCAGAGTACACCTTGGAGACCGCGCTTTCGACCGGCCTGAAGGCCTCCTTGGCCAGACAGGAATAGAGTTCGCCGATTTTCGTCGCCTGCGCGATAAAGCTGGCGTAAGAGGTCTTCCAATATTCGGACTGGATCTGGATCGCGGTGTCGTAGGACTTCGCGCCGAGCAATTTTTCCATGAAAGCGGAATTATTCTCCAAGGTCTTCTTGGAATAATCCGCCGTTTCGGTTGCGATTGTGTGAAGGGTCTTGGCGAAGCTCGTCGTCGCCGCGGCCGCCGCCCCGAATTGCTCCTTGCCGTAGTTTTGGACGTCCTCAAATTCGTTGACCATGTCACTTCCTTGATCGTTGGTGCGCCGGCTCTCCCTATCGGAGACGGCTAAAGTCGCGAGTTCGTTTGCCTCGCCGATTGTTAATTAGTGCGTCGCACAAATCGCGTCAAGGAGATGCTGCACTGCAATAGCGCGCGCGGACCAAAGCGATGACGCTGCCTCGAACCGAGGCCTTAACGAAGCGGTAACCGCGCCGGACTAGCATTCCACGCAGGATCAACCGGCGGCGCGCCAATGGCGCATGCCAGCCGAGGACCGGGGACGTTGCAATGTGGAAGTTTTGCGCGACGTTTTGTCGCACCAGAAAGGCTGCGGCTGGGGCAGGCCTCAGCCTGGCATTGGTGGCGGTTAGCCTGCTTGCTCCGCCGGCCGAGGCCCGCCAGTGGCGCCCCCACCGCTATGCTTGGCTGCAAACTCATTTCGGGGGCCAGCGGCATCACAGTGAGTTCATCCGCTACCGCCACGCGCGTGGGGCCAGCGGCACATCGAACATCGCGGCAATCGTTGTCGACGGCAATTCCGGTCGGACGCTTTATGCCCGCAACGAAAACGAGTTGCGCTTCCCAGCCTCGATCACCAAGGTGATGACCCTTTATCTTTTGTTCGAACAGCTCGAACAAGGGCGTCTGCAGCTCGACAGCGATATCCGTGTCTCCGCTTATGCCGCGGAGCAAAAGCCGACCAAGCTTGGC
>DATARJ010000066.1:0-2690 GCA_036264205.1 Methylocella sp. | reverse complement strand
AATTCCCGCCCGCGAAGATCGCCGTCGCGAACAGGATCAGCCAAGGCACGATACGGCTGAAGACAGATTGGGGCGTGACGAGAAGCAGGAGGCCGCCAATGAGGCCGCCGGCAATGCTTATCGCGGCAAGGACAGGCACATTTACGCGGCTGTCGGCCGAAGCGGCGGCGAGACCGTCACGCGCGGTGTAACCGGTCGCAATCTGGCCCGGGAACAGCGCGACGGTGCTTGACGCATTGGCGTCAATTGGCGGCAATCCGGCGGCGATCAGCGCCGCAAAGGTGAGAAAGGAGCCCCCTCCGGCAATAGCGTTGATGAAGCCCGCAACGAACGCCGCCAGCGCCACGAGTACGCAAATCATCGTTTTCCCGATGCCAGCGGCTAAACGCCACGGCTTGGCAAATGTGACTGAAAAGCATCACCTGTGAAAAAGTGTCATTTATTAGTCGATAATACGTATTCTGTTGGGCGGAAATATGGTTATGTTAACTGCTTCCGCGCGGCTTAACCGGCGGCGCGGAATTCCGTGAGATGCGCCGTTCCGGTTCGCTGTGGGTTCTGCGCGTAAACGCGTTTCGATCTTTGAAGCTTTAGCGGACGCCGCCCATGATTTCCACAACCGCGACTGAAGCGCAGTTGCGAAACGATCTCGATGCTTACTGGATGCCGTTTACCGCCAACCGTGCTTTCAAGCAGAGCCCGCGTCTTCTCGCCTATGCCAAGAAAATGCATTATTTCAGCCTGGAGGGCCGCGCCATCATCGACAGCAGCGCGGGTCTTTGGTGCGCCAACGCCGGACATTGCCGCGCTTCTATCGTCGAGGCCATAAGAGCGCAAGCAGGCGAACTCCTTTTTTCACCGCCGTTTCAGTTCGGGCATCCGAAAGCGTTTGCCCTGGCGCGTCGAATCGCGGCGCTGGCGCCAGGCGATTTGGACCACGTGTTCTTTACTAATTCCGGGTCGGAAGCGGTCGATACCGCGCTAAAAATCGCCCTCGCTTATCACAATCTCCGTGGCGAAGGCGCCCGCCAGAGGTTGATCGGGCGCGAGCGCGGCTATCATGGCTCGGGCTTCGGCGGCATGGCGGCCGGCGGCATCGCCGCAAACCGCAAGCTCTTCGGTTCCTTTTTCGCCGGCGTCGATCATCTTCCTTCGACCTATGATCGCGCCAAACAGGCCTTCACGAAGGGCGAGCCGGAATGGGGCGCGCATCGCGCCGACGAACTCGAAATAATCGCCGGTCTGCACGATGCCTCGACGATTGCCGCGGTTATCGTCGAACCCATGGCCGGCTCGACCGGCGTTCTGCCGCCCCCCGTCGGCTATCTGGAACGGCTAAGATCAATCTGCGACAAATATGACATTCTGCTGATCTTCGACGAAGTCACCTGTGGCTTCGGCCGTCTCGGCCATGCCTTTGCGGCGGAGCGCTATGGCGTGCTTCCGGACATGATCACCTTTGCCAAGGGAGTAACGTCGGGCACGGTGCCGCTGGGCGGCGTGATCGTCCGCCAGCCGATTTACGAAACCTTCATGGAAGGCCCGGAGCACGCGATCGAACTGTTGCACGGCTACACCTATTCTGGCCACCCTTTGGCTTGTGCCGCCGGTCTCGCCGCGCTCGACCTCTACGGCAAGGAAGATCTCTTCGCGCGGGCACTGCAACTCGAACCCCTTTGGGCCGACGCCGTGCATAGCTTGAAGGGGCTACCCAATGTCCTCGATATCCGCAACGCCGGGTTGAGCGCGGCAATCGACCTTTGGGCCAAGCCAGGCGCCCCTGGGAAGCGAGGGTTCGACGCGATGGACCGCGCTTTCCACGATTTCGATCTTCTCCTGCGCAGCGTTGGCGACACGCTGATTCTGACGCCGCCGCTGATCGTCAGCGAGGCGCAGATCGGCGAGATCGTCGAAAAAACGGCGCTGGCGATCAAGGCCGTCGCCTAATCATGCGGGCGCCCATGGGCCTAGAGCCCCACGGGAACCGCACTGCGATTGGCTTCAAGGAAAACAGGCCGTCGCGCTCAAGGGCACGGTCCAACGTGCCATGCCCGCGTCGAGCACAAGGCTGAGCGTTGCATTGACTTGATGGCCGCAAGATGGCGTGGAAGCCGTGAATGTTGGACTGCTCACGCCGTAATAGAGATTTTGGGCATAGCTCTGCGCCGTCGTGGCGCTGCCGCAGTTGATGGCATCTACCGAATAGCAACGCGCCGCCGCTTCCGCCGCAAAATGCATGCTCGCCGCCGAAAAAACCAGGACGCTGGCGGACATGATACCGACCAGGAACATGAGGAAGGGCGACGCCACCAAGGCAAATTCGACCGCCGTGGTCCCACGATCGCATGAAACTGGCCTCGGCCTCTGCATCGCAATCATGGTCAACCCATCCGCATCCAGCTGGTCTTGGTAATCGACGATATCCCCGAGGTGCTCATCACGCTAATCAGTCCAGGGAACAAGGGTTGATATGGGTAGGTCACTTGCACCTGGAGGTAGTCGCTGGGGGATGTAGCCGGATTGCCCGCGGCGGAGCAATCCGCGGGCGGGCTGCTGGTCACCGGCCCAACAAGCTGGAGGGCATTCGAGGCGTTGACGCAGTAATAGCCCTCCTGTGGAAATCCCGAGTAGCGGGAGACATAGGTTCCGAGCGACGTGCTTTGGATGGCCGAGTCGATCGCGCTATTCAG
>DATARJ010000045.1:0-3406 GCA_036264205.1 Methylocella sp. | reverse complement strand
CATCGGAGTCCTGGTAGAGGTAGCTGAAATTCGCGTCCTCGACATAGGCGCGCTCGACCTGCTCGGTCGTTTTGTAGCGTTCGGTCGTTTTGACCCCGTCCGAGAGGCGCCGCATGTCGATTTGAGTCGTTGGCGTGCCTTTGCCGGGATGAAAGCTATCTGCGGTCAAAACGACATAAAGCTGGCCGTCCTCCCTCTCGATAATATTTCCTTTGCGGATTGAACTGGCGATGACTTTCACGCGCTTTCCTTTATACCAAGATATGTTTTGCGGAGCGCCCGGGGCAAAGGCCTCGGGCCTTGCCCATCGACCCCGGCGGCACAATAGCCATGTTCCGGCTTTTCGCCAGAGCATTTGCGGGCGCATGGGCTCTCCGGTTCGCCCCAAGAAAATGCGTCAAGCAAGCAACCGCAAGTCCTTCCCGGCCGCATTTCTAACGACGTGGCACCAATGAGCACGCCCGCGCCCGAACAATCGCCCTGGTGGCAGCCGAATGTTCACCGCGACCGGCGGCCTTTCCTTATAGGCCGCGCCAGGATGATTGAAGCCGCGCGGGCTTTTTTTTCGGCGCAATCCTTTATCGAAGTCGATACGGCGATTCTCCAGGTGTCGCCCGGAAACCAAGCCCATATCAGCGCTTTCGCCACCGGAATGTTGGACAACACCGGAGCCAAATCAACGCTTTATCTGCATTCCTCGCCGGAATTCGCGGCGAAAAAACTGCTCGCTGCCGGCGAGCTGCGCATTTTTTCCTTTGCGCATGTATTCAGGAACCGCGAACGGGGACGGCTCCACCATCCCGAATTTACCATGCTCGAATGGTATCGCGCGGGCGCGCCCTATCAAAGATTGATCGAGGATTGCATGGGTCTTCTCGCCCGCACCGTCGCCGCCGCGGGCAGCCGCGATCTGCGCTTTGGCGGCCACGTCGCCGATCCGTTCGAGGAGCCAGAAATCTTGACCGTGGCCGAGGCGTTCGACCGCTATGCCGGGATCGATCTTCTGGCCACGCTCAAGGGACCCGAACCGGACCGCGACGCGCTGGCGGCCGACGCCCGCAATCACGGAATCAGAACCATTGCGGACGACAGCTGGTCTGATATTTTCAGCAAGATCCTGGCCGCGAAGATCGAGCCGCAACTCGGCCATGGCCGCCCGGCGATCCTCATGGACTATCCGGCGAGCGAGGCGGCCCTCGCCAAATTGCAGCACGACACGCGTTTCGCGGAGCGGTTCGAGCTTTATGCGTGCGGCGTCGAACTCGCCAATGGATTTGGCGAGTTGACCGATCGCGCCCTGCAGCGGCAGCGGTTCGAAATGGAAATGGCGGAGCGGCTCAGGGTCTATGGCGAGGCCTATCCAATCGACGAGGATTTCTTGCAGGCGCTCGCGATCATGCCCGAGGCCAGCGGCATAGCGTTTGGCTTCGACAGGCTGGCGATGCTCGCGACCGGAGCGTCCCATATCGAGCAAGTGGTATGGACGCCGGTTCAACAGGGCACACCGGAGAAATGAGGAAACCGCCGGGAACCCTGCGCACTGCCGCCGATCTGATCGGAGCCGGTCTCGTGCCGGAGGCAAAAAAGGACGCGATCGAGCGGGTCGCCGCGCTCTACGCCACTGGAATCACCGGCACGGTTGCGGGCCTGATCGACCCCACCGACGCCACCGACCCAATTGCCCGCCAATTTGTTCCAAACTCGGCCGAACTCGCGCAGCGGCCTGACGAAATGACCGATCCGACCGGCGATCTCGCGTTCAGCCCGGTCGAAGGCATTGTCCACCGCTACCCAGATCGCGCGCTCTTAAAATTGCTCCATGTCTGCCCGGTCTATTGCCGGTTCTGCTTTCGCCGCGCGGTCGTCGGGCCAAACAGTCCGGCTTATCTTGCTCCGGAGGCGCTTGCCGCCGCAATGGGCTATATCGCGGACCAGTCCGGGATCTGGGAAGTCATCCTCACCGGCGGCGATCCGCTGACCTTGTCGGCCCGAAGGCTCGCGGACATCATGGCCAGGCTCAAAGCCATCGACCATGTGAAAGTCATTCGCCTGCATACGCGTGTTCCGGTCGCCGATCCTGCGAGGATCACGGCGGAGCTTGCCGATGTTTTGCTTTCCTCCAGCAAGACCATTTATGTGGCTTTGCACGCCAATCATCCGCGCGAGATGTCCGAAGCGGCGCGCGGGGCCTGCGCAAAGTTTGTCGACGCGGGCATCCCAATGTTGAGCCAGAGCGTGCTCCTTGCCGGAGTAAACGACGATATCGAAACGCTGACAAAGCTCATGCGTACCTTCATCGAGGCGCGCATAAAACCCTATTATCTGCACCAGCTCGACCGAGCGCCGGGAACCGGGCATTTTTGGGTGCCGATTGCAAAAGGCCAGGCCTTGATGCGGCAGTTGCGCGGCCGCGTGTCCGGGCTATGCCAGCCCCATTACGTGCTGGACATTCCGGGCGGCCACGGCAAGTCACCGATTGGCCCGGATTATCGAATAGACCTATCCCCCGGTGAAACGTACGAGGTCGCCGATTACAAGGGTCGGTCGCACGTTTATCCCGCGCAAGAACCACCGTAAGAAGCGTGCCTTAATCATGATTAAGCGAAAACCGATTTTGTTCTTGGCCGCGCGACACAAGGGAGAAGCCTTGCTAAGAAATCTTGCGTGCCTAATCGGTCTTTTCGCGCTCCTTGCGATAACGCCCGTTGCGATAACGCCCGTGCGGGGAGAGTCTCCCGCGAAACAGGCGCCGGTCCAAAAACAGGATAAGGCGCAAGGGCCCGCGCAAAAACAGCCACCGGGCAATGGCCAGACGTCGCAGCCAGCCGGGCCGCCGGCTCCCCCGGTGCCCGCGCCGCCAGAGCAAGCGCCGATCGGTCCCGCCCTCGATAAACTCAGCGCTTCCCTAAAGCAAATCGAAGCAAGCCTCGAGCGTCACGATCTGACCGATGCGGAACTCCAGGCCTTGCGGCAGCAGATCGATCCGATTTCGGAGGCGATTGCCGATGCGCTCGACCGTCTGACGCCCCGCCTCGCCGAGATCAAGGAGCGCCTCGACCAGCTCGGCCCGAAACCCAACGATCAGGCGCCGCCCGAAAGCCCGGCGGTGACGGCGGAGCGTGCCGACCAGCAAAAGCTCTATAGCGATACCGGCGAACTCTTGAAGCGTGCCCGCTTGCTCGCCGTCCAGGCCGATCAGACCCGCGCGAATATTACGGCGCGGCGGCGCGCCTTATTTACGCGCTCGTTGTTCGCGCGGACGACGAATATCGCCAATCCCGCGCTCTGGACCGATTTCTGGCGCGAAGCGCCGGGAGACGCGGCCGCCATAAAAGCAGTCTTCAGCGAATGGATCGGCGGCATTAACACCCGGCTCGGCCAGCGCCTATCACTTTTCTGGGGTACC
>DATARJ010000395.1:0-3636 GCA_036264205.1 Methylocella sp. | reverse complement strand
GAACGATCCCGCTGCAATCCGCCGCGTGCTGGTCGACAACGCCGCCAATTATCGCAAGGACGCCTTGCAAAAACGCGTTCTCGGGCCGGGCTTGAGCGAAGGGCTGCTGGAAGCCGAAGGGGATGACTGGCGCGTACAGAGGCGAACCTTAGCGCCATTGTTCACGCCCAAGACGGTAAGCTCCTTCGCCCGCCCCACCGCCGCCGCGGCGGAAGACCTCGTCGCGCGCTGGCTGCGGCTGCGCGAGGGGCGCATCGTCGACATTCAGCCGGAAATGGCGCGGGTGACGCTCGACATTCTCGGGCGCACGATCTTTTCGGACGGGCTTGGGCGGGACTTGGATCGGTTCGCAGCCGCGATCAACCGCTATTTCGCGACCGTTGGCCGGCTCGATCCCTTCGATCTTCTCGATTTTCCCGAATGGCTGCCGCGCTTGACCAAGCTTGGGAGCCGCTCGGCGGAAGCCTTTTTCGCTTCGGTCGTCGACGCGCTCATTATCAGGCGCAAGCGCCTCCTCGCCAAGGACAAGGCCGGCGCGCCGCGCGATATCCTCACCCTTCTCCTCGAGGCGCAGGATCCGCAGACCGGAGCTGGATTGAGCAACACCGAAGTCAAGGCCAATATTCTGACCTTCATAGGGGCCGGGCATGAGACCACCGCCAATGCCTTGACCTGGTCCCTGTTTCTTCTCACGCTATCGGAGGAATGGCGGGCGAGGCTCGCGGCAGAGGCCAGCGCGGTTTTACCCGGTCCCGTCGAGGATCATGCCGCGCGGCTCGTCGAGACGAAGGCCGTGATCGAGGAAGCGATGCGTCTCTATCCGCCGGTCGCCAGCATGAGCCGGCAGGCAATCGGCCCCGACGATCTCGCCGGCAAGCGTATCCGGAAGGGCAGCTTGGTGATGGTGTCGCAATGGGTCCTCCACCGGCATCGCGCGCTTTGGGAAAAACCGGATTGCTTCGATCCGCGCCGGTTTCTTCCCGGTTCGCGCGAAAAAATCGATCGATTTGCCTATCTGCCCTTTGGAGCTGGTCCGCGCGTTTGCATCGGCGCGTCCTTCTCGCTGCAGGAGGCGGCGATCATCCTCGCCCATATCGTGCGATCGTTTTCCTTTGAACTTAAGAAAAACCATGTAGCGATGCCGGTGCAGCATATCACCTTGCGGCCCGAGGGCGGTCTGCCGATGATCTTGCGGCTGCGGGGAAATCGCTTCTCTGCCCCGGTGGCCGAAGCCGGCGTTCAGCCGAGCGGATAAGCCGCCTCGACGACATACGGGCCGCCGCCGGTCGATGCCCGCGACGAGAACAAGACGAAGCGCTTCGCCTCGAACCGCCGCGACAGGAAATAGCCTCGCGCGGAAAGATATTCGGCGACGGCGGCGCAGGACGCCGCGCGCAGCCGCGCGAGCGTGACGTGGGGAGTGAATTTGCGCGGCTCGGGCGCAATGCCGATACGCCGCATGAGCCTTTCTTGTTCGGCCTGAAGTTCGACCAAAGGGGCGGCTGGCTTGGCCCTGGCGATGAGGGCCCTGGGCTTGGCGCCACCGAAGGAACCCAACTCATCGATCGTCACGGTGAACGGCGGCCGCCGGATTTTTTCGAGGGTCGCATGAATCTCCCGCGCGGTCGAATCGTCGATATCGCCGATGAAGCGCAAGGTCAGATGGTAATGTTCGGCTTCGACCCAGCGCGCGCCGGAAATGCCGCCGCGCAACATGGAAAGATCCATCGCGAGATCGGAAGGGATTTCGAGGCCCGTGAACAAACGGGGCATGGATCCCTCCTGTCGATGCCAAGGTGCCGCGAATCATCGCGGCAGACGGGCTAAGACGTAATGCCGAAAAGCTTATAGTGAAGATTTGGCGCGAAGGGAAATCTCGCGGCGAAAAGCCGCGCGGTTTATTCGCTCCCCGCGGCTCTGGCGGCGAATTGGTCCACAAACGCGCGGACGACGGGAAGAATGCCTTTGACGATGCGCTCGATTCCAGCGGGATTGGGATGCAATCCATCGCCAAGTTTAAGGGCCGGCTCGCCCGCCACCCCTTCGAGAAAAAACGGATAGAGCGGCGCGTCATATTTCATGGCGAGGCCCGGGTAAATCGCGTCGAACCGCGCCTTGTAATCCTGGCCGAGGTTTGACGTGGCCTTCATTCCCGCGATCAAGACTTTGATATTGCGCTCCTTGAGCTTGCCGAGAATAGCGTCGAGCGCGGCCTTGGTTATCTCGGGATCGACCCCGCGCAGCATGTCATTGGCGCCGAGTTCCAGGATCACGCCATCGGCGCCATCGCCGAGCGCCCAATCGAGCCTCGCCTGGCCGCCGGACGCGGTGTCGCCGGACACCCCGGCGTTGACGACCGTAACATGATAGCCTTCCGCGCGCAGCGTCTTTTCGAGCACGGCGGGAAAGGCGGCGTCGGCCGCCAGCCCATGACCCGCGACCAGACTGTCGCCGAAGGCAATGATTTTCAGTGGGGGCGTTTCCTTCGCGGCCGGCCGGGCCGGGCATACCAGCGCGCCCAGCAAAAGCGCGGCCGATAATTGCAGGAAAGCGCGGCGATGGCCATATCCGCCAGGCCTCGACCGTGGCATCGGATTGGGCAAGGCAGTTTCGCGAGCGGTTTCGGAGGGCATGATGGGGGAACCGGCGGTGGAACTCGAAGATGTGCATCTAAGCCTTGGACGCGGCGCGGCGAGGGTCCATATCCTCAAAGGGATTTCTCTTAACATAGGGCGCGGCGAAACAGCAGCCCTCATCGGGCCTTCGGGCTCGGGCAAATCGACCCTTCTCATGGTGATGGCGGGCCTTGAGAGGCCCGATGCGGGTTCGGTCAAGGTTGACGGCACCGGCCTCGGAAGCCTTGGCGAGGATGCGCTCGCGCGGTTTCGGGGAGCGCGGATCGGTATCGTGTTCCAGGCGTTCCACCTCGTTCCGACCATGACCGCTCTCGAAAACGTCGCGATTCCGCTCGAGCTTGCTGGCGCCGCAGCGCCATTCGCCCGCGCTCGCGCCGAGCTCGCCACTGTCGGCCTCGATGATCGACTCGGGCATTACCCGGCGCAATTGTCGGGCGGCGAACAGCAGCGCGTCGCCCTCGCCCGCGCGTTGGCGCCGAACCCGGCCATCCTCGTCGCCGACGAGCCGACCGGAAACCTCGACGAAGCGACCGGCGCGAGCATCATCGACCTCCTGTTTGCTTTGAAGCGCGAACGCGGCGCGACCTTGATCGTGGTCACCCACGATCCCGCGCTCGCCAGCAAATGCGAGCGCAGGATCGGACTGCGCTCCGGCCGCATCGAGGAGGGCGCAGCGGCATTACCCGTTTGACCGAAAACGAGGCCCCCAATCGTACCAAAATGTTTGGGAATTATATACTTGACTCCCTCGCATTTTCGGGTTACGTTGTAACCAGAAAGCGAGATAGAAGCCATGTGCAAATCCACCATTTCGACATTCCAGCTCTTTGCAATGTTCCCGGATCAAGAGACCGCGCGCGTCTACCTTGAAGGGCGCCTTTGGCCACAAGGTCCGCGTTGCCCGGTTTGTGGCTTGGGCGATAAGGTCACGGCGCGAAAGGAGGGCTTCTATCGCTGCAACCAATGCAAAGAGGATTTCACGATACGCACCGGGACGATT
>DATARJ010000372.1:0-6053 GCA_036264205.1 Methylocella sp. | reverse complement strand
ACTTCCCAAAATTGAGGTCTTGGCCAATCGCCTCACGAACCGGTCCACACGCGGGTCATCGCACGTAACGTCAACAATTTAATGTCAAGTTTTGGACATTAGCGGACGGTTGAAAACGCAAGTTTAGCGGACCGCCCTCTCCGCCTTTGTCCGTAAGCAGTTGAAACTACAGCATTTGGCTGATCAGCGGCTGGCCGCGCCAGTTTCCGGTGATGAACGAAAACAGCTTGATGCTCGATCTTGGCGCTGGTGACTGACCCCGGCATGACCCGTACCGGGTACGCTAGTAAGGCGCTTTTCGGCCTAGGGCGTTCATAATTGTCTGGCTCAATTGTCCGGCTCAGTCTCTATAGCGAGAAGTAAGACCAGGAGTAGGACCAACCGCTAACCTAATTTTGACCGTATAAAATCAGTCGTATATGGCGTATACATGGCGGAGAGGGGGGGATTCGAACCCCCGATAGGCTTGCGCCTATGCCGCATTTCGAGTGCGGTGCTTTCAACCGCTCAGCCACCTCTCCACAGGCTCTCGCAGGCGAGGCGCAGATAACATGGGCGAGCCTTGCTCTACAAGCGGGCCGGAAACCATGGCCCGCTATCCCGGCCCGGTTTCCGCCTTCAGGCTGTCTGGATGCGGAATGAGAACGATGTTGTAGCCGGCGTCGACGCAATGTATTTCGCCGGTGACGCCGCTCGAAAGATGGGACAGAAGATAAAGCGCCGCGCCGCCGATGTCGGAAAGTTCGAGGCCGCGGCGCAGCGGCGCATGCGCCTTCACGAAACTAAACAAGACACGCCCGTCGGCGATGCCTGCGCCCGCCAGGGTGCGGATAAGCCCCGCCGAAATGGCATTCACCCTGATGCCTTGCGGGCCGTAATCGGCGGCGAGATAGCGCACGCTCGCCTCTAGCGCCGCCTTGGCGACGCCCATGACATTGTAGTGGGGCATGACCCGTTCAGAGCCGGCAAAAGTCAGGGTCAAAAGGGTGCCGCCCGGTTGCATGAGAAGCGCCGCGCGCTTGGCGATCTCGGTAAAGGAGAAAACCGAAATCAACATTGTTCGCGAAAAATTTTCCCGCGTCGTATCGGCGTAGCGGCCCTTCAGCCCCGCGCGGTCCGAATACGCGAGGCTATGGACCACGAAATCGAGGCCTCCCCATTTCTTTTCAATGGCCGAGAAAACCTGGTCGACCGACTCGAGTTCCTCGACGTCGCACGGCAAAATGAGCGCCGCGCCGAGGCTTTCGGCCAGCGGCTGGACGCGCTTGCCGAGCGCCTCGCCCTGATAGGTGAAGGCAAGTTCGGCGCCTTGTTCGTACAGCGCCTTGGCGATACCCCAGGCAATCGAATGATCGTTCGCGACGCCCATGACGAGGCCGCGCTTGTCGCGCATCAACCCTCCCGCCGCGCGCGCCTCAGGCGTCGACATGTTTGAAAACGAGGCTGGCGTTGGTGCCGCCGAAGCCGAAGGAATTCGACAAGACGGCGCCCAACCGCACGCCGTCGCGGCGCTTTCGCACAATGTCCATATCCGCGAAAGCCGGATCGAGCTCCTCGATATTCGCGCTTTCGCAAATGAAGCCGTTCTGCATCATCAACAGCGAGTAGATTGCTTCCTGCACTCCTGTGGCGCCGAGGGAATGGCCGGTCAAGGATTTTGTCGCGGCGATCGGCGGACACTTTCCGGCCGCTCCGAAAACGGCTCTTATCGCCTCGATCTCCTTCAGATCGCCAATTTCCGTCGAAGTCGCATGGGGATTGATATAATCGATCGGCGTTCGCACGTTTTCGAGCGCCATGCGCATGCAGCGGACCGCTCCTTCGCCGGACGGCGCGACCATGTCATGGCCGTCCGAGGTCAGGCCGTATCCGCCGATCTCGGCATAAATTTTCGCTCCCCGCGCGCGGGCGCGCTCCAATTCCTCGAGCACCAATACCCCCGCGCCGCCGGCGATGACGAAACCGTCCCGGTTCTTATCATAGGCGCGGGAGGCGCTCGCGGGACGGTCGTTGAAAGCCGAGGACATCGCGGCCATCGCATCGAATAGAACCGAGAGGGTCCAATCGAGCTCTTCGCAGCCGCCCGCGAACATCATGTCCTGCTTGCCGTACTGGATCATCTCATAGGCATTGCCGATGCAGTGGTTGGAGGTCGCGCAGGCCGACGAGATCGAGTAATTGACGCCCTTGATCTTGAACCAGGTGGCAAGCGTCGCCGAGGCGGTCGAAGACATGCATTTCGGAACGGCGAAAGGCCCAATCTTTTTCGGCCCTTTGGTGCGGGCGATATCTGCGGCCTCGATGAGGGTCCGCGTGGAAGGGCCGCCCGAACCCATGATCATGCCGGTGCGCTCGTGCGATATTTCATTGGGCGCGAGGCTCGCATCCAGGATCGCCTGATCCATCGCGACATGATTCCAGGCTGTGCCGGCGGCATGGAAACGCATGGCGCGGCGATCGACGATGCCGCCGGGATCGAGCGCAGGCGCGCCGTGAACCTGGCTGCGAAAGCCGAGTTCGGCGTATTTGTCCGCCTTGACGATGCCGGATTTGGCGTCCCGCAAGGAGGCGAGCACCTCCTGGGTATTGTTCCCGATCGAGGAGACAATCCCCATTCCCGTGATGACGACGCGTCTCATGCTTCAAAAAACTCCTGCTTGACATCGCGGCCCTGGAGCACGGGCCTTTGTTCAAGGTCGAAAGAAGGCCGACCGAAGGTTCACGCCGCGGATGGAGTTGCGGCCTTGAACAAGCCCACTCGCAAATCCTTGGCCTCATATATGCGCGTTCCATCGGCTTCGAGCCAACCGTCGGCGATGCCGAGCACCAGTCTGGTTTTGAACACGCGCTTCAAATCCACGCCGTAGATAATCCGCCTGACGGTGGGCAAGACCTGATCGTTAAATTTGACCTCGCCCACGCCGAACGCCCGGCCGCGTCCATTGAGGCCAAGCCAGCCGAGATAAAAACCAAGGAGCTGCCAAAGCGCGTCGAGCCCGAGGCAGCCAGGCATCACCGGATCGCCCTTGAAATGGCAGCCGAAAAACCAGAGGTCCGGCTTGACCGAAAATTCGGCCAAGATCACGCCTTTGCCGTTGGCGCCGCCTTGTTCGGAAACATCTGTGATTCGATCGAACATCAAAAGAGGCGGCAACGGCAATCGCGGATTGCCTGGCCCAAACAATTCGCCCCGCGCGCAGGCGATCAGGTCCTCATATTCGAAATTGGCACGCCGCTCGTTCATGTCCGTTTCACTCTCGCGCCCCCGCCCGGCCGCCATGCGGACCTTCTTCGGCGAAGTTCGCGTGCCTTCTAACATACGGACCGGCCAGCCGGAAACTGCCGCGCGCTATGCGCTCTCGGCTTTGAGTGCCCCCAATTTCGGTAGGTCGGCGCCCTCATTTTGCCCCGTTTGAGGCACCTGCTGGGGAGCTACTCAAGGCCGCCGGGCCGGTACTTCAGCGCTCCGGGGGTGTTTTGCCGTTTCGAAACGCATGCGGGACCCGGCCGCCTCCATTCCTTGAGGCGGCGAGATCGCGGAGGCCTGGGAATGCCCCGGCCCAGTTTATTCGCGGCTCTTGCGAAGCAACGATTGGAAAACGGCTCCATGAAATTTCGGTACGACATTAATGCCTTGAGGGCGCTCGCGGTGACCGCGGTGGTCCTCTTTCATTACAAGGTCGATTTTGTTCCTGGCGGATTTGTTGGAGTCGATGTTTTTTTCGTGATCTCTGGTTATCTCATGACCGCTATCATCATGGGGAGATTGGCCCAGGATAAATTCAGCATTTGGGACTTTTACTACGACCGCGCCAAGCGCATCGTTCCTGGCCTTCTCGGGATGTGCTTTATACTTCTTGCCGCGGGATATTTTTTGTTGGAACCGATAACCTATCATTATCTTGGCTCGACGTCGATTGCGGCACTTTTATTCTTTTCGAATTTCCGGTTCTGGGAAGCAACCAATTATTTCGATCCGCAGAGCGACACCAAATGGCTCCTGCATACCTGGAGCCTTTCGGTGGAATGGCAGTTTTATTTGATCTATCCGATCATACTTATGGCGTTGCACAAATTCGATAAACCCCGACGCCATATTGTCCCAATTCTTTGGTCCATCGCATTTTTGTCGCTTCTAATGTGCATTTGGTTTTCCAAAGCAGAACCGGCGTCGGCTTTTTATCTGCTTCCGGATAGGGCGTGGGAATTGCTTGCGGGCGGAATCGTCGCGTTGCAATTCAAGAATGCCGAGAGGAGATATTCCTGGTTGCTTCTAGCCAGCGGGCTTCTGTTCATCGGCATATCCATCGCCTTCCACGACAAGACTGTGCCATGGCCATCTTATTGGGCGTTGCTGCCCGCAATCGGCACCTGCCTTGTGATCGCCGCGAATCGGCCGGATATGGCGGCCTTCAAATTCCCGCTCGTCCAAACAGTTGGAAGATGGTCCTATGCGATTTATCTCTGGCATTGGCCGATTGCGGTCGCGGCAATTTACTTCGACTTCCCGACAACAACGCCTCTCAAAATCGCCTGCGAAATCGCAATTCTCGCGGCGATCCTTGCGATGGGCGGCTTCCTGCTGTCGTTCGCCAAAAAAATTTCCAACCGGGAGCTGGCCAAGGAGAGGCTGCCCGGGTTGCTCTGGGGCGGAAGCGCGCTGGCGCTTACCGTCGGGTTTGCGATCATCATCACGATCAATGAAGGACTGGCGAACCGGAGACCTGATGGCGCAAGACAGGTCCGTGTCTATAGGATGGCGGCTGCGGACTGGGACTATCCCTCAAGGTGCGCGGGGATGGATCCGGCTGGCAATCTCAGACCATGTCAACTCGGTCCGCCGGACAACCCCGGCATCCTATTCATCGGCGATTCGTTCGCCATGCAGCTTTTCAGTCATTTTGCCGAACCTGCAAAGACGCGTCATAATAGCTCCATTACGTTTTTGGCGTCGCACCACTGTCCGCCTCTCGCAGGTATCCGAATAATTGTCGACAGGTATAGTTGCACTGGCTTCTTTGAAAAAGCATTGCATTTCGCCGAAATTGGCAATTTCAAACGCATCGTGCTCGTCTCGAACTGGGTTGGCTACTTCTTGCCCGCAAGCATGGAGGTGTGTTTCGCGGACGGCGCGGCTTGTACGTGGAAAAGCGAACCAACATGGTATTTTCAGCACTTCGACGCGGCGCTCGCCGCTTTGCGTTTGCGCCTCCAGGAATTCAGGAAGCGGGGAGTTGAGATTGTCATCGTGTCAGCTACCCCGCATGGCGATTGGGATATCCCTAAGGAACTCTTGAAACGGCAATTTTGGCAAGTGGGTACCAAAGACATCGCGTATATCGACCGTGAGGATTTCGAGCGATGGTCTGCGCCGGTGAAAGGCCGTTTAAAGTCTCTCGCGGCAACTATCGGCGGGAAATTTGTCGATCCGCTCGATTTCCTGTGTTTCGATAATCGCTGCCCCACAATTGACGAGAATGGCGTTCCCTATTTTCGGGATCGGGCGCATTTTCGCGCGGCGGCAGTCAGGACTTCGCGATTTCAATTCTTGGACGATGTCGCGGGAATCGGCAATCAGTTCAGCGCAATACCCGCGGCATCGAAAAATTATCCATAACGGGGCCGGTAAATCCCTCTTGACCCAAAAATCCGAGACGCGTGGCCGCCATCCGGGTTCCGCGAACGTGACCTCCTTTGCGCTTTTTGCGTTTGCCCCCATATAGCCGGGGCGGGCCGGACGAAGTCCGCTTAACGTTAGGATAAGAAGCCATGGCATTTCGCCACAGACCCTTGATTTTGATCCTCGCTGCGACGCTTGCGCTAGGCTTTGCCGGGGACGCTTTCGCCCGCATGGGCGGCGGCTCTTCGTTCGGCAGCCGCGGCGCGCGGACGTTTAGTGCGCCTTCGGCGACGCCGTTGGCCCCACGCGCGGCCCCAATGGAGCGGTCGATGACCTCTCCGAATGACAGTATTTTGCGCCGTCCCGCGCCCTTTTCCCAGGGCGGCTTTTTTTCCGGCGGTTTTGGCCGCGGCCGGCTAGGAGGCTTCATATG
>DATARJ010000326.1:0-2518 GCA_036264205.1 Methylocella sp. | reverse complement strand
ACCGCGCCCGATAGTGTGAGCGTGGCTTTGGCGGAGGGCAAGATTGCGGTCACGCCGCGTAACGACAGCACCCAGGCGCGGGCGATGTGGGGCACGACGCGGTCGATGGTCAATAATCTCATGATTGGCGTCTCGAAAGGTTTCGAACGCAAACTCGAGATCACCGGGGTCGGCTACAAGGCCGTGGTCTCAGGCAAGAGCCTTCGACTTTCGCTTGGCTATAGCCACGACGTGACTTTTCCGATTCCCGCGGCAATCACAATTGCCGCGCCAAAGCCAACGGAAATCTCGATCACTGGCATCGACAAGCGGCAGGTCGGGCAGACCGCCGCGGAAATCCGCGCCTTGCGCCCACCCGAACCCTATAAGGGCAAGGGAGTAAAATATGCCGGTGAATTTATCTTCCGCAAGGAAGGCAAGAAGAAGTAGAAAGACGAAAGCAAGGATTTGGCGCATGGCAAAAGACAATACAGTGACGGCCCGCCGCCAGGCGCGTATCCGTCGTTCGCTCCGGGCCCACGCCTTTGGCAAGCCGCGGCTGACTGTCTTCCGCTCGTCGAAGCAGATTTATTGCCAAATCGTCGACGATGGCTTGGGCCGCACCCTCGCCGCCGCGTCGTCGCTCGAAAAAGCCAACCGGGAAAACCTGAAGAGCGGGGCAACGGTGGAGTCGGCGAAGATCGTCGGTCAGCAGCTTGCCGAGCGTGCGACGCGGGCCGGACTACGCGAAGTCGTGTTCGACCGCGGTGCCTATATGTATCACGGACGTGTCAAGGCGGTGGCGGAAGGCGCTCGCGAAGGCGGGCTCAAATTTTAGCGCGAGCGGCACTTAAAATGTTCGCCGCGCGACGGACCCACGAAACGGATTGGAAAATGGAACGGACAGATGGCGCGTGACGGGGAAGGCGGCCGGAGTCGCGATCGCGAAGATCGCGACGGCGAATTCATGGATCGTTTGGTCCATATCAATCGCGTCGCCAAGGTGGTGAAGGGCGGCCGCAGATTCGGCTTCGCCGCGCTCGTCGTCGTTGGCGACCAGAAGGGCCGGGTCGGCTTTGGCCATGGCAAGGCCCGCGAGGTTCCCGAAGCCATCCGCAAGGCAACCGAATCCGCGAAGCGCTCGCTCATCCGGGTGCCGCTGCGGGAGGGCCGCACCTTGCACCATGACGTCAATGGACGGCACGGGGCGGGCCGCGTGGTGCTGCGCGCGGCGCCGGCCGGAACCGGCATTATCGCCGGCGGTCCGATGCGCGCCATTTTCGAGACCCTCGGCATGCACGATGTCGTCGCCAAGTCGCAAGGATCATCGAATCCCTATAACATGGTGCGGGCGACCTTCGATGCCCTACAACGGGAAGACTCGCCCCGCGCCGTCGCGGCGCGGCGCAACCTCAAGGTATCCGCTCTCCAGGCGCGCCGCCAAGGTGGCGAAATGGAAGCAGCCAGCGAAGCGTAAGGGAACAAACCATGACGGCAAGCCGCCTCGCCCGGATCATCGTGGAACAAATCAAGAGTCCAATCGGGCGTCCCGCGTCGCAACGCGCGACGCGTGTCGGTCTTGGCCTGAACAGGATCGGCCGGCGGTCGTCGCTTGAAGACACCGCCGCCGTGCGCGGCATGATCGCGAAAGTGGCTCACCTCGTTCGCGTTGTCGAAGAGGCGTCGGGCGAAGCGAGGACAAGACGATGAAGCTCAACGATATAGCCGACAATGCCGGGGCATCGAAGCGGCGCATGCGTGTCGGGCGTGGGATCGGGTCTGGAAAGGGGAAGACTTGCGGGCGGGGCGCCAAGGGACAGAAAGCGCGAACCGGTGTCGCGATCAAGGGTTTCGAGGGGGGGCAGATGCCGCTGCACCGGCGGCTGCCAAAGCGCGGCTTCTGGAACCCATTTTCGATCCGTTATAATGAAGTCAATCTTGGCCGCGTTCAGGCCGCGGTGGATGCGGGCAGACTCGATGCGGCGGCCACAGTAACGATCGAGGCGTTGATCGGCGCCGGTGTCTGCGCCAGACGGCGCGATGGCGTCAAGATCCTCGGCAAGGGCACGCTTGCGGCAAAGCTCGCATTCGAGGTGGCTGCGGCATCGAAGAGCGCGGTGGCGGCGATCGAGGGTGCCGGCGGCTCGATCGTTTTGTTAACCAAGAAAATTGAAAGTCCGGTGGCCGGGGCTTAGGTTCGCCGCCTCGGCGCGAGGCCGGCGTTCTCCGAGCGCGGTTGTTTTAATGTCCTGGCCTCGACAACCGTTGGCGTCCCGGGGAGATTGAAATGGCACCTCGCGTGTCAAGGGAGCAGTAAATGGTCTCGGCGGCGGAACAGCTGGCGGCGAATATCAACTGGAGGGCGTTCGGCAAGGCCGAGGAACTCAAGAAACGTATCTTGTTCACGCTCGGAGCGTTGGTCATCTATCGTCTGGGGACCTACATCCCCTTGCCTGGAATCGACCCCGCGGTTTTTGAAAAGAGCTTTACCGGCAACCGGCAGGGTGTTCTTGAATTGTTCAATATGTTCGCCGGCGGC
>DATARJ010000254.1:0-4023 GCA_036264205.1 Methylocella sp. | reverse complement strand
TGCGGACCCAAGCTGAATTGCGAGCTTTCGATGGGCGCTGTCCACACCAGGGCGCGCTGCTTGGAGAGGGCGAGCTCGATGGGGACAAGCTAGTCTGCCGAAACCATCATTGGCGCTTTAGCGTCGACTCTGGGCAGCGCGAAGGCGGACCGCAATGCCTCGCCTCGTGTCCCGTCGTCGAACGAGAGGGCGCCATCTTCGTCGACGTTTCGGGGCTTTCGCGGGGGCTGGACCGGGTAGCGGAGCGCACGTTGGACGATTTGCCAGGTCCGAGAGGGCTGCCGTTTTTGGGCAACATCCACCAGCTCGATCTCACGAAGATTCACCTCATCCTCGAACGTTGGGCCGCCCAGCATGGACCGGTGTACCGGTTCCGAATGGGCTCGCAGCGTGTTGTGGTGCTCTCGGACCCCAGGTGGTGTGAACAGGTCCTGCGGGCACGGCCCGAAATTTTCACCCGTCAATCCCAAGTTGGTCCGGTATTTTCCGAAATGGGCGTCGACGGGGTTTTTTCTGCCGAGGGCGACGCCTGGCGCACGCAACGGAGACTCGCCACGTTGGCGCTGGCCCAGCGTCACTTGCGCGGCTTGTATCCAAAACTGCAGACCGTCACCACCCGCCTGAAGAAGCGCTGGGAACGGCTGGCGGACGCCGGCGCGCCGCTCGATATCGTCGACGAACTCAAGCGTTTCACGGTGGACGTTACGACGCTCATCGCCTTCGGCCACGACGTCAACACCGTCGAGCACGGGGACGACGTCATTCAGCGCAAGCTCGAGCTCGTGCTTCCAGCAGTAAATCGCCGGCTGTTCGCGTTGTTTCCCGCGTGGAGGCTGGTCCGGCTTCCTCGAGATCGTCGTCTGGATCGCGCTCTTGCGGGGCTTCGAGCTTGGCTCGGCGAACTCGTAGCCGCCGAGCGAGCGCGCCTCGCGGCCGAACCAGGCCGAGCCGAGCAGCCGTCGAGTTTCCTGGAGGCCATGCTGTCGGCACGCGACGACGGCGGCCGGCCTTTTTCAGACGACGTGATTTTCGGAAATCTCATGACCATGCTGCTCGCGGGCGAAGACACGACCGCGTACGAGTTGGGCTGGGCTGTCCATCAGCTGTGCGACAGCCCGGAGTCGGTGATGGAATTGCGGCGAGAGGCTGACGAGCTCCTCGGAACTTCGGGCGTGGCCGGCGATATCGAGACCGCGAACAAGCTTGCCTGGGCGGGCGCGGTTGCCAACGAAACGATGCGTCTCCGCCCGGTAGCCCCAATCCTGTTCCTCGAAGCCAAAGTCGAGACAGTGGCCGGTGATTTGCTCCTGCCGGAGGGAACTCGAGTGATTGTGCTCATGCGTCCGGCGGCGTGCGATCCTGATCACTTCGTCGAGCCCCAGGCCTTCCGTCCACGGCGCTGGCTCGGCGAAAACGCCGGCGCGCACGACGTAGCGGCGCATATTCCGTTTGGCTCGGGTCCGCGCATTTGTCCTGGCCGCGTTCTCGCCATGCTCGAGATGAAGCTGTTGCTCTCGATGCTCTACAGGAATTTCAACGTCGAACGGGTGGGCGGCGCGGAAGGCGTCCGGGAACACTTCGCATTCGCGATGTCGCCAAGGGGCCTGAAAGTGCGCCTGCGCCGCCGCTCTAGCGCACCAGCCGACACGGGAACCGCCTGAATCGCCAAGACAAACGCCCACCGCGGAGCCGGTCGAAATCGCTTCGCCACGCAGATCAAGTCCATTGACATAAGTATCCAAACGCTCGCCGAGTCGTCACATCGCAAGCTCTTCGGTTTGATCATATCGACCAAGCCTCCACATGAAGGCGATGCAAGCTAAAATGTCGCCGGGATCGAGAAACAATGCCACTCAGCCTCTATCGTCCTGCAAAAATCCCTCGGCAAAAAGCGCGCGCAAAACCGGCGGCAGATTCTCGGGAATGTCCTCGGCGATGAGTCCCGGCCCAAAATGGCGGGCGGCGGCGCCATGCAGCCAGACGGCGGCGGAAGCGGCCTTGAAGGGCGGCATGGATTGGGCAAGAAGTCCGCCCGCGATCCCGGCCAATACATCGCCCGAACCCGCCGTGGCGAGCCATGCCGGCAAATCCTCGGCTATGGTCGCCAAGCCTTCCGGATCCGCGACCACCGTATCGGGGCCTTTCAAAACGACCACTGCGCCGCTCAACGCCGCTGCAGCGCGCGCGCGGTCGAGTTTTGACTTCGAATGCAGGCCGTCGAAATGCGCCAGCAAGTCTTGTTCCGCCATATCGAGACCAAGCCATTGGCTTTGGTCATTTTGGCCGGCATGGCTGAAGAGGCGCGCGAATTCGCCATCGTGCGGCGTGAGCACGACCCCTCTACCTCGTCGCCGGATCATTTGCGCGAGACCGAGAGCATTGTCTTCAAAACTCGTGAGCGCATCGGCGTCGAGTACGACGGAGCGGGGCGGCGCTCCGGATTCCGCGTCGGCATTGAGCGCGGCCCGCACCAGGGCCTGGGTTTTTTCTCCCACGCCCAGCCCTGGTCCCATGACGACCGTGTTCTTCCGACGATCGGCGAGAAGGCTGGTGAGGCCGTCGGCATTGTCGCACGCGCGGGTCATGATCGCGGTGAGCGCCGCGGCATGGACGCGAAGCGCCGCGCCCGGAGTTGCGACGGTCACCAGCCCCGCGCCCGCGCGAAGCGCGCCGCGCGCAGCAAGCCGCGCTGCACCGGTGTGCGCTGGCCCGCCGGAGAGGACCACGGCATGACCGCGCGAATATTTATGGCCGTCGATGCGCGGAACCGGGAAACTCTGTTGCCAAACAGCCGGACAATTGGCGAAGGTTTTGGGCGAGATCGTCGCCAGGACACGATCTTCAATTCCGATATCCGCGACGACAGTGCCGCCGCAATGGATTCGGCCCGGCAGCAGTAAGTGTCCCGGCTTGCGGCGGAAAAATGTGACGGTGCGCGCGGCCTTTATCGCGGCCCCACGAATTTGCCCGCTGGAACCGTCGATGCCGGAAGGAATATCCACGGAAAGGATCGGCTTTTTCGTCCGCTTCGTCCATTCGTTGAGACGGAAGACCAAAGCCTTGGCCGGCCCATCGAGATCGCGCGCAAGGCCCGCGCCGAAGAGCGCGTCGATCACGAGATCGGCAGAATCGAGATCAAGTTCCTCGACGCCGAGGATCTTGCCGGTCCAACTCTTGGCGGCAAGCGCGGCGTCGTCCCGCAGGCGGTCGCGCACGCCAAGTAATCCGAGCTCGACGGTAAATTCTTGAGCGGCGAGCACGCGCGCGGCGACAAAGCCGTCGCCGCCATTATTGCCGGGCCCGCAGCAAACCGCGACACGGCCGTGGCGCGGGAGAAGCCGTATGGCCTCCCTCGCCACCGCCGCGCCAGCTTGTTCCATCAGCAAGGAGCCGGGCGTGCCCCCAGTGATGGTCAGCCGGTCGGCTTCGGCCATTTCGGCGTTGTTCAGCAATGCCGGCGAAAGGGCGTCTGGCATGGGCAGAAACCATGGCTCAACGGCGAGGAAAGGCCCGGCCCTGTCGCGTGCGGGACCGGGGATTTTGTGAACGTGGATGCCACCAATGCTCTGCTGCGCGCCGAAGTCCAGCGACAATGTGCGAATATGGCCTGGCTCGTGCCGAGGAACGACGGAATGGATCCTTTCTCCGAAGAAACGGAAAGGGACTCCCGCCCGGTACGCCAGATTATGTTGAAAGACACCATAAATCGTAGTCTCGAGAGCGACGTTTCTAGAATGCATGCTTCTCGGAACCAACAGACCTTTTAAGCTTGCCGGCGGTCTCGGTACCCTTCCAATTGTAGGGCTCGCTTCAATGATTAAGGCTCGCTTCAATGATGAAGAATTGGGGCCTAGCCGTTCCTTGAAATTTTTGCCGATCGCTTCAGATATTCGAGAGCGCACATCGCCGATTTGTCTCGTCGCGATCGCGCGGAGGTGGGACCATGGGAATTAGCGTTTCGCGCCAAACCGCCGCGCTGATCGCAATGGTTCTGATCGTGGCATTTGGCCTTCTGGTATTTTC
>DATARJ010000241.1:0-7347 GCA_036264205.1 Methylocella sp. | reverse complement strand
GGTTCAATTACGAATTGTTCCTCGACGAAAAGGGCCAAAAAATCTCGAAGTCAAAAGGCAATGGCCTGACCATCGACGAGTGGCTCGCGTATGCGAGTCCCGAAAGCCTGTCGCTTTTCATGTATCAGAAACCAACCGCCGCCAAGCGGCTCTATTTCGACGTGATTCCGCGCACGGTAGATGATTATCTCGCCTTCCTCGATGCTTATCCAAGGCAAGAGGCCAAGGAGCGTCTCGGCAATCCGGTCTGGCATATTCATTCGGGCGAGCCGCCGCCGCCCGAAGTCTTGCGCGGCGCGGGCAATCAAGCGACCGCCATCACCTTCGGCATGCTGTTGAATCTCGCCGCCGTGGCGAACAGCGAAGATCCCCAGGTGCTTTGGGGTTTTCTGCGCCGCTATGCCCCGGATGTTTCGGCCGCGACGCATCCGCGTCTCGACCGGCTGGTCGCTTATGCGGTCCGCTATTTCCGCGATTTCGTGCGCCCGGCGAAAAACTTTCGCGCGCCGGACGCAATCGAGCGCGAGGCCCTCGAAAATCTCGCCGCCGCCCTCGCCGCCCTGCCCCTGGACGCCAGCGCCGAAGCGATCCAAACTACACTCTACGATGTCGCGCGACAAATACCGCGCTATCAGGATTTGAAAGCCAAAGGCGCGACAGCCGAACGTCCCGGCGTCTCGAACGAGTGGTTCGCCATGCTTCATGGCGTTCTGCTCGGCGAAAGCCGTGGCCCTCGATTTGGCTCTTTCGTGGCGCTTTATGGGATTGCCGAAACCCGGAAACTCATCGCCGACGCGCTCGTCGGCAATCTTGCGCGCGATCACGCCACATTCCAAACATAAAGCTCCAGCGCATGCGTTCGCGCCGGAGTTCGCCCTCGACGCCTTCAAAATCGTATGTCTTTGTTGGCGCTAACGGCCATGTCGACCCCGCACGAAAGCCGTGCCATTGCGGCTTTCTTTTTCGCGCGCACATCGTCGTCGAATTTGGTCTGCAGGTCATTTGGCAGGATGCCGAAAGCGAGTCCCTGTCGGCGATCGAACATTGAAATGCTGTATCGTGCGCAAAGGTCTGCGAGGTTCGCTTCATCCAATAAGGTAAGGTCGAGCACTTTTGGCCGATTGCGCAGGAAGGGATCATTGCGGACGAGATCCTCCGCAAAACGCAGTCCGGACTTATCGACTATGACAAGATCGGTTGATGCGTGCTCGATTGCGTCGGTGGCTCTGATATAAGGCATCGCAAAGTCGTGTGCCTGCTTGGCGTGCGCCGGAAGGAGAATCAGCCAAGCGATCGCGCTGCCTATCACGAGCGTCGTCCATGACGTAGCCATCTCGTCTCGCGTCGCCCGCGCTGACACCGCGATCCAACCATACCCCGCGAGAAGAGACACATTGCCGATGAGACCATGCAGGTAGCGGTAACCCCAGCCATAGCCCTGATACGGCATCAAAATGAACATGGCGCCAAGCGTAAGCACAAGCCCCACGGTTAGTTCGCGGGCGATTCCGCTGCGATCGCGGACCGAACGATGCGCGACAACCAACAAAGGCAGGAGTATCGGGTTTTGCCAATCGATAAATCGTAGCATATTCTTCAGCATCGGACCGACGCCCGTCCAATCGAAGTTTGCCAAAAGGAGCGCTGCGCGAACCAAGAAATAGAGCGGTCCAGCGCCGACCGAGTTCTCAGGCGATAGACCCTGCCATGCAAGGGCGATTTGCCAATAGCTAACCCAGAATAGACAAATGACTGCGTAACCGACGATATACGCGAGGACCAGCGATCGCCGGCCCGATTGCCACAGCCGGTCAATGAATGGAAAGGCGAACAAGGGATGAAAAATTAGTTGATGCAAGCCGCAGGCAAGGAATCCCACGCCGATCGCCGCGCCATGTTTATCGCGCAGAAAGAACCAAAGCCAAATGAGATTCAGCGTCAAATGCGCGGTCATCGCGAAGCTGGTCATCGAGGTGACGAGCACTTGTGAAGATGTCGCCAGCAAGAGCGCGCTGACCAGGGCGGCGTCGAGGCGCGCCGGCCAGAGTTGCCGCGCAACCCCGAAGACGGCGACAACGGCAAGCGCTGTTAATAGGGGGCTGGTCCACGCCGGATCCGCCAGCAAGCCAATTATTGCCCGAAAGCTTGCATTAACGGGGAGATACGTTGAGGCGAATCCCGCACCGTGCGCTACTGGAGCCATAAACCTCGGTGCGAGCGCAGCAGCAAGAGGCTGCCATTCCGATACGACCGGGGCAATCGCCTTGCCCGATCGTAAAATAGTTGCGTCAAATTCAGCAAGCATTTCGTCGACCGACAAATGATAGTTGTGAAAGACGACATAGGTGCCGGTCATGCCGCAAATGAGGACCAAAGCCGCAAGAGTCACAATTACTGTCCGCGGATAACGAAGAATCACCGGCGATGCATGTGAGGCCACTGCCGGTAGACGTACGACAGCCACCCCGATGAACAAAAACGCAAATGCGATCAACCAGAATGCATCCTGTGTTTGAAGGAAGAACGTCGTGAGCCAATCTAACTGAATCCGGCTTGCCATGGGGCTGAAGGTCGGCTCGAGCGCAAACGCCCCAGCAGTACAGACAGCTATCGTTAGCGCACAGGCTATCGAGGCCAGCCGCAAGTCGCGCGGCAGCCTGTATCTATCGAGACCAAATCGCGATTGTGCTAAAGTGAACATGAACGGTACCGATAATTGTTATACGACTGCCAGTGCGCCAGCGAACCGGGCTCAAGGCGGTTTAATGAGAAGGCCCTGACCCGTTGGCAGCGACAAGATAGAAAGCCCTCGTTCTGTTGCGAAAGCATCCATCCCGATCTTCTGCCATTCATAGCCAAAACCGGCGTAGTCATCGAGCAGCACAGGCGCCCCCGGCGTTAGGCGATCCCAAAGGTGGCGCATCGCCGCGACTTCGGGGGGCGAGCAATTCATGTCGATATGGAGAAAGGCGATACACTGGGTGTCAATTTGCTCCAGAGTTTCGGGAATTGCGCCGACAATGATGCAGACGTTTTTCCATTCGGCGAAATTGGCACGCACCGCATCGACGCTCGTCGTATAGAAACCGCTGTCCAGTTCTCGCCGGTTGCGTTCGAGCACACCGTCCTCCTTCTCCTCGACCGAGACGTAGCGCTCGGCCCGACCGCTGAACGTATCGAGCAGATAGAAACGGCGGCCGGTCTTGTTCCAATCGAGATCCTTCATAATGGCCGAGCTTAGGAACCCTCGGTTGGTTCCGCATTCGACGAAATCGCCGGGCAAGCGCGCGGCCAGTCGTGCTGCCCAGAGTCCGACATGCACGCGCCAGTGCCAGTGAAGATCCGAAGCAGCCTGGACGCCGCGCTGATAGGCGCCGACGAAGGCCGGATCGGACATGAAATCATGGTTGTGGATACTGCGCAGCCCATCTTGATCGTATCGGCGACCGGGTTGCGCCAAGAAGTAACTGGCCTTCACCATCTGATGGACACGGTAAGACAATGTCCCTCGCGGCGCGGTGTAAATACCGGTCCTGAGATACGCTTGCTTGATGGAATTTAGTAAACCCACGCTTGACACACTTTCCCTTTCTGCCGCAAATGCCCCCACAATCGTAGCCTCCGCATTCGACATCGGCGAAATTGTCGCTTGGGCCGCTTGCGCGAGACTAAGCAGCGCTGCGTTTCGATAGGACTGGAGCCCGATATCAACCAGAATTGGCTTGCCGTTTCGCCACGCCGCAAACGAAGTTGACCCTCCTGTTTTGCGGCGTTCAGTTAAGCCGCCAGCGGTCTAGGATTGCCCAGTGGGCCAAGACATAGTTCCAGAGAAAGAGCGTAATCGTCGTGAGGGGCGCGGCTAAGACGACGGGCAGGCCGAGGCCGGTGCAGAGGATCGCCATCGATAGGAGACAAAGCGCAAACCCTGCCGTAACGCCGGAGGCGAAGCGCAGAAAGGCGCGCGACGAAAGCTGTTCCCTGAAGGTGAAGCGCGAGTGCAACAGATATCCCAGGGGCGTTACGATCCCCAATGAAAGGACCGTCATCGGCACATAATGTCCGCCGGCCAAATCGCCGACGATCATCACCGCGTTATGCACCAAGGCACAGATTGCGCCGACTATGGTGTAGCGCACCGTCAGTCCGGCAACTAGATACGGGCCGAGCATGCGGCGGATGAAAGATCCCACGGCCATGTTCAGAACGCGCCGCCCAGCTTCGCCCGCATGCGCGGCGCCATCCGGTCCACGATCCGGGAGTCGCGGATATAGCGGCGAATACCTGCGGGCCCGAGCCGCAAGACCTTGGATACAGCTGGCAGCAGATGTCTTAGATCGCCGGCGGAGGCCGCCGCGAGCGCGGCGTTGACGGCGATGGAGGCCCGTCCGGCGCGCTCGACGCTCTTCGAGCGATCGCAAAACCGGGGGAGATGCCGATCGAGAACGATCTGCATTTGCTGCGCGAAATCGGCGACGTCGCGGCTTCCCGCCACGGTGAGGGAGCCGCCATGGATGCGGAAGCCGGTGGTGACGCTATCGTGATAGTAGATGGGACCACTGGCGGCGAGTTTTAGCCAAATGTCCCAGTCGGCGGTGTACCAGAGCTTCTCGTCCAACCCGCCGCAGGCCAGCCATGCATCTTTGCGGAAAACCGGCGCCGGCGCCGCGACGAAATTCTGCACGAGCAGCCGCTCCGTCACCAGAACGGAGGGAAGTGCCTGGTTCGTGGGCAATGGACACCGCCACACGCCCAACGTGCGGCCGCTCATGCCGATGATCGCACACGGAGCAAGGTGGAGCGGGGCATTTGGTGTAGATTCGATCCAGGCGCGAACGGCCGCGGCGCGCCCGGGAAGCCACAGATCGTCCTGGTGCAGCCAGCAGACATGATTCGACTCCGCGATCTGGACGCCGAAGTTGGTCTTGGCGTGCCACATCAGAAGGTCGCGACGTTCGACAGTGCGCAGATAGAGACGATCCGAATAGCGTCGCGCAATATCGAGGGTCGCGGGCGTGGCGCTGCTGTCGAGGACCAACACCTCGACGCCCTCCGCCGCCTCGGCTGCAAGCGAGCGAAGCGAGGCTTCGATCCATGGCTCGCCGCAGTGTGTTGGCATGATCACGGTGAGCCAAGGCGCGGAGGTCGGACGGCCGACGCTCATGATCGCCTCGCCAGGAAAGGGGAAACGGCGAACGCGATTTTAACGCGAGGCGGCACGAGGGAACTCCTGCCAGGATATTGACGGCTTCGTCAGTTGCGGCGCGCTTTCTGGCTTTTCCTTCAGAAATTCCGCTTCGTGGCCATTGATGATCGCAAGAAGAAAACCGCCCAGAATGTTTTGCGCGCCGACAACGATCAGCGTCGTCCCTGTCACTGCCGGAAGGACGGTGCCGATCGTCGTGTACCCATGCTGTGTCCAGTAGCCGAACAATGTCAGCAAAATCGCGAAGCCGGACGCGGCTGCAGCCAAACCGCTCGCCAGCATGGATTCGAGGGAAATCCATTGCGCCATAGGCGCGGCCCATGGTGCCGAGCGGCGATAGCCCTGACTTGTGCCGTAAAGATGCGTCGCGGCGGCGAGCAGTCCCGCGATATGACTGAGGCCGATCATCCCTCCGGCGAGGATAATCCATTGATTGCCGATGGGAGACGTGGCGCTCGCCCCGAGGAAAGTCGCGACGGCTGCGTAGGCCCAGATCGCCAGCGAGACCGCTCCCGCGAAGGTGGCCGGAACCGCGAAGACCCAGGTCGGGCTGAGCATCAGGAGATAGCGCAGATGCCGCCAGCCGTCACGCCACGGACGAAGGTGAGGCGGCCGATCACGCAGATCACGCGAAAGGGTGACTGGCACCTCGGCGATTTGTTCGCCCTTGAGTGCCGCTTTGATGATCATCTCGCTGGCGAATTCCATTCCGTGTCCGCTCAGGTGAAGCCGCTCGAAACATGCCTTGGTAAGCGCCCGGAGGCCGCAATGGGCGTCGCTGACGCCGGCGCCGAAGATAAGGTTCAAGGCGCCGGTAAGCAGAGGGTTGCCGATATAGCGGTTCTTCCAGGGCATCGCGTTGGTTTTGATTGCGCCTTTAAAGCGCGACCCGATGCAGAGGTCCGCGCCATTCATGAGGCCGCGAATCATTTCGACGCATTCACGAAAATCGTAGGAGCCATCGGCGTCGCCGATGACCAGAAACGTGCCCGACGCCGACTTCATGCCGCAGGCGAGCGCCGCGCCATAACCTGGTTGCGCGACCTCGACGAGAGTCGCGCCGAGGGCCCTTGCGATCAATTGGCTGCCATCCGCGCTGCCGTTGTCGGCGATGAGGATTTCACCATTCAAGCCGAGCTCCGCCCGAATGCGCGTGAGCGCCTCCTTGGCATTGGCGATGCAGGCGGACAGCCATTTTGCCTCGTTGAGACAAGGCATAACGATCGTTACGTCGATCTTCGCGGCGGTCCCCATCGCAATCACGCTTGGAATCATCGACGCTTCTCGATTAGCGGAGTTCTGGATATGACTAGAAAACAGTAACGGTGCGCTTAATCGAGAACTTCGGATTTTTCTGAATGGGGATGAAGGACAACCCGGCTTTATTTTTTGCCGTCGCAGGATTTGAACCGGTGCCGTCGCGAATTGGGTTGCAATTTAAGTTCGGCGCGATCTTCGGCGTGACGTGGTGTCCCATCAGGGGCGAGGTCAATGACCCTGACCGTTCGCGGCGAGGCGTCGCCTGGATCCCCGTGACGAGGTTTGGCGAAAGGTGCGGGCTGGGGAACCGGCACTGCCGCTGGGTTCGCGTTATTGAGAGGGCCCCCGTGAGGCCTCTCTCAACTCCAGCGGGAGATTAGCGAGTCTAATTTAGCCAATGCCGTGAGGAGGTAATTGCCGGACGGCAGGCGCCCAAGAAATTCCTCCGTGCGTTTGGGTTCCAAACCCCACGCAAATAACAACACCGCCAACACCAAAAGCGGCAGCGCAATCCAAACGGGCGTAATGGCGGCAAGAAGCACGCCCGCCAGGGCAAGTCCCAGGGTAATTGTTTGTTTCCTACCAGCCATCACGAAACTCTAGCACGGCCACCGATCCCGTCAAAATTCCGATAGTATCTCGCCCGGCATTTGAATTGCCTGTGTGACATTGGCGCAACACCGCAGGGCGAACCGCAACCTGCGTATTTATTGTCAGCCTATAAACAAGGGGCAAGCCGTGGAGGCAGGAAAATCACGGGCAACCCGGCTCCCACGACCACGACAGACAAAGGGCGGCATCTGGATCTGCTCTTGCCGCGGCATTCATAAGAACAAGGTGATAATGAACGTCAACCGACCAGGTTCATTGGGGATTTCGCCGTG
>DATARJ010000202.1:0-3681 GCA_036264205.1 Methylocella sp. | reverse complement strand
TCCCGTCGCCGGCGGCGGCCTGCCGGTACTCGTCGCCGCGGTTGCCCACCACCACCGTCAGCCCGCTGTCGCGCAGGTTGAGGGCCATCGAGCGGCCGAGGTTCCCGTAGCCAAGGACGGCCACCGTTGCCCCGTCGAGGGCGGCCGGGTCGGCGTCATCGCGGGTGTGGAAGAGGCTCTCTGCTGCCACGGGAACCTCCTTGTTCGAACAGGGCGGGGCACCGTGTCGGAGCGCGCCCCGCCTGTCAAGCCCCCGTCTCATATCTGCCTGAACCCGAACAGCGCAGCCGTGGTGGTGCAGGACGCTCGCCAGGTGTCCTCCAAAGACGTTAATCCCAGGCGCGAAGACGGACTTTGATCAGCGCCGCGATTCGCTCCCTATTGGCGGCATGGTCAAAGCTCCGAAAACCGCCAGCGGAATGAGATCCTCCCGCGCGAAGGCCGCGCGGCCGTAGGTGCATCCGCTTGGAAAACATCTCGCCGCTCTGCTCAATCCAGCCCTGAACGAGCGCCAGCCTGGCGTGTCCGAGGCGCCGCAAGCGCAGTATGACCACTCCGGGCCCTTGCACCACCCTCCGGGGATGAGCGGCGTCGCGGCCACCGTCGAATCCCTCAAAGATCTGCTGGAGCGCGGCGATCCCAATATCCGGGAAAAAAAGCCCTGGACGCCGCATCGGCCGCCGCGTCCGGACAAGTCCGAAGGCGGTCAAAGACTTCGTGTTGTCTCCGAATTCGAGCCCGAGGGCGATCAGCCGGGCGCGATCGACGAACTCGTCCGGGGGATCGAAGCGCAGGAGCGCGACCAAGTGCTTCTCGGCGTCACCGGGTCGGGCAAAACATTTACGATGGCGCAGGTCATCGCGCGGACCAATCGTCCAGCGCTCATACTGGCGCCCAACAAAACCCTGGCGGCGCAGCTTTACGGCGAGTTCAAAAGCTTTTTTCCGGACAACGCAGTCGAATATTTTGTTTCATACTACGACTATTACCAGCCCGAAGCCTATGTGCCACGCACCGACACCTACATCGAGAAAGAAAGCTCGATCAACGAGCAGATCGATCGCATGCGCCATTCAGCTACGCGCGCGCTGCTCGAACGCGACGACGTGATCATCGTCGCGTCCGTCTCATGCATCTATGGCATAGGCTCGGTCGAGACCTATACGGCGATGACTTTTACCGTGAAACTCGGTGAAAAAATCAACCAGCGCCAGCTCATCGCCGATATGGTCGCGCTGCAATACAAGCGCACAGTGGGCGACTTTTCGCGCGGCACTTTTCGGGTGCGCGGCGATACGATCGAGCTTTTTCCGGCCCATTATGAAGATCGCGCCTGGCGCATTGGCTTGTTTGGCGATTCGATCGAAACGATCGCCGAATTCGATCCCCTGACCGGCAAGAGGACGCAAGGACTAGAATTTGTAAAAGTCTATGCCAATTCGCATTATGTCACCCCGCGCCCGACCCTTCTGCAATCGATCAAGGGCATCAAGGTTGAACTCAAGCAGCGCCTCGCGGAGCTCGCTGACGGGGGCCGCCTGCTCGAAGCGCAGAGGCTCGAACAACGCACCATGTTCGATCTTGAAATGCTGGAGACGACCGGCTCCTGCGCGGGCATCGAGAATTATTCGCGTTATTTGACTGGCCGCCGCCCTGGCGAGCCGCCGCCGACACTTTTCGAATATCTGCCCGATAACGCGCTCGTCTTCATCGACGAGTCTCATGTCACGATCCCGCAGCTCGGCGGCATGTATCGCGGCGACTTCCGGCGCAAGGCGACGCTCGCCGAATACGGGTTCCGGCTTCCGTCCTGCCTCGACAACAGGCCTTTGCGTTTCGAAGAATGGGACGCGATGCGGCCGCCGTCGCTCCATGTCTCGGCGACGCCAGGCCCCTGGGAAATGGAACGCACGGGCGGCGTTTTCGTCGAGCAGGTCATCCGCCCGACAGGGCTCATCGACCCGCCAGTGGAGGTTCGGCCCGCCCGCGCGCAGGTGGATGACCTTCTTGGCGAGGTGCGCGGGATGGCCGCAAAAGGCTACCGCGCCCTCGTCACCGTGCTGACCAAGCGGATGGCGGAGGATCTGACCGAATATCTGCACGAGCATGGCGTGCGCGTGCGATACATGCACTCCGACATCGACACGATCGAGCGAATCGAAATTATCCGCGACCTGCGGCTCGGCGCCTTTGACGTGCTCGTCGGGATTAATCTTTTGCGCGAAGGGCTCGATATTCCCGAATGCGGCTTGGTTGCCATCCTCGACGCCGACAAGGAAGGGTTCTTGCGAAGCGAGACGTCGCTCATTCAGACAATCGGCCGCGCCGCCCGCAATGTCGATAGCAAGGTGATACTCTATGCGGACCACGAGACGGGGTCGATTGCGCGGGCGATGGCCGAGACCAGCCGCAGGCGCGAGAAACAACAGGCCTATAACGTCGCCCATGGGATTACGCCCGCCTCGATCAAGCGGGGCATCGCCGACATCTTAGGCTCGGTCTATGAACAAGACCATGTGACGGCCGATCCCGGGCTTGCCGCGCCGGAAATTCTCGCCGGACATAATTTCAAGGCGACGATCGCCGATCTCGAAAAACGGATGCGCGAGGCCGCCGCCAATCTCGACTTCGAGGAGGCCGCCCGCTTTCGCGACGAATTGAAACGCCTGCAAGCGGTCGAACTCGCGATCGCCGCCGATCCGCTGGCGAGCCAGCGCGATGTCGAGGCGGAAGCCGGGGCTTTTGCCGGCGAACGCAAATATGGACGCGCCGCCAATGTTCCAATGACCCGGCCGCATAAGCCAACCGATGCCGAGATGGGACCGCATAATTTCGGCGGCGGCGAGGCGAAACCGCGTTCGAGCGCCGGAAAGGGCGGGACGCGGGCTTTTAAGGGCAAGCGGCGGTGAGCGAACTGCTTCCGCCACTAATCGCGGCGGCTCTTCCTGTGGAATCTTCGTCTATTTCCACGGCCGCGACTGGACAGCAACTCTTCCCGGTGCATTATACATCCCGTACATGAGTTGCTGCTCTCCATTCGTCATTCGCGAATCACCGGTGAAAGCTTCACACATTCCGCCGGAGAGCAGCAACCTCATGTATGGGATGTATAACGGCAAAAATGGCTTCGCCGGTCACACCCTATCACCCCCCTAAACAAGGGTTGCTCTATGATATCGGAAGGAGTAACATCTGTTAAAAGCAGTGCGGACCGAGACAGTGAGTGCAAACCCAGCGCGGAGTGCAAACCCAGCACGCAACAGCAGACCACTGGCCTCGACGTTAAGGGAAATATATGGTTTTGGCTTTACGTGTTCTCCGACTGCGCAGACTAGCTCAAAGAAGGGCTCGGCGTGGGGGAGAGAAACGCGAAAGGGGGCGCCGCAGCGCTGTATCAATGGGCACTGCGACGCCTACGAGTAAATAGGTCTCTATCTAAACCAAACGAGGGAGTATGAGATGAAAATTGTTAAAACCGCTTTGGTTTCGACCATAGCTCTGGGAATCGCGATGAGCGCGGCGGCGCTTTCTGCGGGCCCATCGCTCGCGCAGCAAAAATCGGATACCCCGTTGCGGGCACAGGCCAGGGCGACGCCCCAGCTGCCCATTACGGGCAAACAAGCCTGCTCCACCGGTAGCGTCACGCTCCCCGCCGGCACGCATACCAGTACGGGACTCACT
>DATARJ010000146.1:0-3902 GCA_036264205.1 Methylocella sp. | reverse complement strand
CGTCGCCTTTCCGGCCCCGCCGCCACCCGGTGCTTCCGCGGCCGCCCCGTCGCGAGGTATGGCCAGTTGTGCGGTTGATTCCAACACGGCGGTATCGCAAGCGGGCATTCCTTCGCGCCGCTCGAAACGTCTTTTATGCATCCGCGTCTCGTGCCTACGCGCATGATGATGCTGCCGGTGCGGCCGCCAGATTTCGATCCAAGGCTCTTCCACCGGCAGCGGCTCCGAGGAACTTTTTGCCCCGCCGGCGTCCGCGGCGCCGGTTTCGCTCGTCTCCACCCCGCTCGTGCCCGCCGGCCTCGCATCCGGGAGCGTGGCCGGGCACGACGGGACTGAAGGGACGATGCCCGGAATTGCGTCCAGCCCGGCTACGTCGACGCCGGCCGGTTCCATCGGTTGCCCAGAGCAAGCGCGCGGTTCGGCCGGTGGCTCCTCGCCTTGCGTATCTGTAGCCGCGTCCAAACCGCACTCCGGTGTCGGCTCAAGTTCGGCTACGCGCGGCGCAAGCGGTCCGTGCGCGGCGAGCAAAGCCACGGTGATCGCCGGACCCTTGCGATGTTCTGGCACATAGCCAAGCGCGCGAAGGATCGAGGCGAAGCTATCGCCAGAACAGCCGGCAAGCGACGTCATCGCGACCGTGACAACGAAGCCATCGCCATCGGCCGCGCCCGGCGGCGGATCGCCCGGACTGACGCCGGGCCGATAGCTCACCGCGGGACGAATCAAATCAGCGAGGCGCTCCAAAATATCGACGCGCACCGCACGATCCTCGCAAACGCGGAACCCGGCCGCCCGGTACAAATTCCTTTGAACACCCTTGTCGGCCGCCAGGGAAGTGCGGCCGGAAGCGGCGAGATGAAGGACGTCGTCGAGGCCTTTGACCGCGTCGCCGCCGCCATGCTTCAAGGCATAAAGCTGCGCGGCGAGGGCGCGCGGGGCGGGCTTTATCAAATTCGGCAGATAGAGATGGTAGGCGCCGAAGCGGATGCCGAATTTCCGCAGTGCGGCGCGGGCGTCCTGGGAAAGGCTCTTTACCGCATCGGCCACGCGCGCGCGATCGAGAACACCGAGGGATTCGGCGGTGTGGAACGCAATGCCACGCGCGATGCCGTCGAGTCCGTCGCCTTTTTCGAGATCGGCAAGCGGCCCGAGGAGCTTTGCGACATGCTGACCAAGCCAAACATCGAGCCGCCGCTGGACCATTGCGAGCGCCTGGCCGGTCAATTGCTCGTCCGCCAAAATCGACACCCGCGGTTCGAGCACATGCGTGCCGGCGCAGATCTTGCCGATAGGCTCGCCGAGCCAGCGGATGATTCCGTCATTGGCAAGGAGGAAAGCTTCGTCGACGGCCTCGCTCACCCGTCCCGCGCGGCCCTCGATTTCGCTCGCCAAGGCCTTTTGCGCGGCGGCGTTCAGAGCCTTCGCGGCTTCACCCGCCGCCTCCGGGTCGGCCGTGAAGCGAAATCCATTGAGCTGGCCGACGTGCTGGCCCTCGACCAACACATCACCGCTCGGGGTGACCTCGGCCTCCAACATGGCGTTCTCCCTTAGGCGGCGCATGAGAACGCTCGTCCTGCGGTCAACGAACCTTTGGGCGAGACGTTCATGCAAGGCGTCCGACAACTTGTCCTCTACCCGACGCGCGGCATTCTGCCAATGGGCGGGATCGCGCAACCAGCCGGAACGGTTGGCAATGAAGGTCCAGGTTCGTATCTCGGCGAGCCGCGCCGACAGAGTGGCGAGATCGCCGTCGACGCGGTCCTGCGCCGCGACATGGCGGGCGAACCAATCGTCCGGGATTTGACCCGCGCGCACGACAAAGCCAAAGACCGAAAGCACGAGTTCGGCGTGCGCCGTCGGCGACAGCTTACGATAATCGGGGATTTGGCAGCATTCCCAGAGGCGCGCGATATCAGCCCTCGACTTCGCCGCCCGCACCACTTTTTCGTCGCGGGAGGCTATGTCGAGCACCATCTGATCTTCGGCAAGCGGTGCTCTGATGAGGCCTTGCTCCTTCGGCAAAGTGTCGAGCGAAGCGGCGAGCCCGGCAATAGAGGAAAAATCAAGGGTCGCATTGCGCCATTGCAGCATCCGCACCGCCTCGAAGCGATGCTCCTCCAGCGCTTCGACGAGTTCGGCGTCGAAGGGGACGCAGCGCCCTGTCGTGCCGAAAGTCCCGTCGCGGAGGTGGCGGCCCGCGCGGCCGGCGATTTGACCGAACTCGGCGGGCGTCAGGCGCCGGTGCTCCCAGCCATCGAACTTCCGGGCGGCCGCGAAGGCGATGTGATCGACGTCGAGATTGAGCCCCATTCCGATCGCGTCGGTGGCAACGATGTAATCCACATCGCCATTTTGATACATATCCACCTGGGCATTGCGGGTGCGTGGCGAGAGCGCGCCGAGGACGACGGCCGCGCCGCCGCGTTGGCGCCTGATCCATTCGGCGATCGCATAGACATCTTCGACGGAAAAGGCCACGATCGCGCTGCGGCGCGGCAGGCGGGTCATCGCCTTGTCGCCCGCGAAACACAGCTTGGAAAGGCGCGGGCGCGCAAAAATCCGGGCGTTGGGCAAAAGCTCGCGCACGGCGCGGTGCATGGTCGCCGCACCGATCAGCAAAGTCTCCTCGCGCCCGCGCCGGTGCAGCAGGCGGTCGGTGAAGACATGGCCGCGGTCGAGGTCGGCGCCCAGCTGAATTTCATCCACCGCCACGAACGCCAGGTCGAGGTCGCGCGGCATCGCCTCGACCGTCGAAACCCAGTAGCGCGGCGATTCCGGCTTGATTTTTTCCTCGCCGGTAATGAGCGCGACAGCGGCCGCGCCGGCTTTTTCCACCGCGCGGTTATAAACCTCGCGCGCGAGCAGCCTGAGCGGCAGGCCGATCATCCCGCTGGAATAGGAAAGCATTCGCTCGATGGCGTAATGCGTCTTGCCGGTATTGGTCGGCCCGAGCAGCACGTTCACGCCGCCGGCGCGGTCCGGCGAATGGGTTTTGGCGGCCGGAAAGGAGATGTTCATTGGTTAACCGGCGCGGGAAAAAGATCGGGTGCGAGCGGCAGCGGTAACAGTTCATGGTCATCCGGCTGCAACACAGCGAGATTTGCCTGGAAGGGCCCACAGTCAGGCGATAGGCCGCGATTGGAACGGCTGCGCGCCGGAAGGAAGCCCTTCGCGCTTACTCCCGTCTTGGGCCTTCTGTATCACAACGGCGCTATTGTGTATCGCGATGACGCCGCTGTGGGACCTTGTTTACGGTTCGAACGGGTGACGAACGAATCGCGCCCGAATCGCTGACTTGCCCTAAGTGCTTGTTTGTTCACCACAACATGTCGGCAAAGAGCGCAATCGAACCCCTACCAATTGTAAAAAACCCGGATCACGGCCGAACCGTGAAGCCTCTATGCGCGAGACGCGGGCAGACTCAGAACGCATTTCCTGTCAACCGCCAAAAGCTATTTTTGTTACGCGAAAAAGGGGCAAACCGACCCGCGCTCTATCCTTCGAAATAACGCCGCAGGATCCGGTCGCGGTAGCCGATGAGATTGGCGTGCCGTTCCGACGGATCGGCGTTTCGAACACCGGCGTAAGGAAACTCGCGACGAAGGCGAAGACCGTCGCATCCGCCCCGCAGGGCTTTTCGCCCAGCACAAAAGCTTTGTCTGCGACAAGGGCGGCAAGGCCTTGATGTCGGCAATCGCGAGCTCAGCTTGCTCGCCTGGGGTATGGCGCCAAAATCCTTGCAATTTCAGTGTGTTCTTAACTTTGCGGCGAATCAGGCGCTGCACGGAACGGCATCGGCACGACCTTGAAGAATTGGGCCGGTCCCTTGGCAAAATTGGCATCGCCGATCCAGCGCGATGCCACCAAGGCCCAATAGAGATGCTCTTCGCACATTTTTTCGA
>DATARJ010000384.1:0-4042 GCA_036264205.1 Methylocella sp. | reverse complement strand
ATAACGTGTCGTTGGATCACTCCCATACCCTTCGATCGAGTTAATCATTCGACAAGCTCATGAGCGAGCAATAGGCCGGGACGTACTGCACTTTGACGGCGCCCTGCCCTGCCCGGCTCACCGTCGCCGCCGAGGACCGCGAGGCGGCCCGGGTTCGCCGCCCATCCTGGCGCGGCTGCGGGCGTTTCGAACGGAATCGTGCAGGGCGAGATCCTCAAAGGTGACAGGCTCGGCTTCGAGCGAGGCTCACGCACGCGTCCTGGAAATGGTCTGCCGACCGCATGCCATTGCAATAAGTTACGATAATGACCGCAGTCGCCATTGGTTCACTCCAACCGGCCGGGGAGCGCGCCGGGCGGCCAGCCGGCGAGCCAGCGGCGTAGAAATGCGCCGGACCACCGCGCCACGGCGCCGTCGTGCCGGAACCAACCTTCGATATGGCGATAACGGGGGCGGGCGCCTGGCTCGCCCATGCGCTCGCGGGTCAGGAGCGCCCAATGGCACATCGTTGCGAAAGTCACTTCCGGGTGGAATTGGAAGCCGTAGGCCTGCTCGCGATAGCGGAAGGCCTGCGCCTCGAAATCCTCTCCACTGGCTAGGAGGGTCGCGCCATTCGGCAGACCGAAACCTTCCCGGTGCCATTGATAGACATGGTTGGGGAACCGGCAATCGCAAATGCGATGCCCGTGTTCAGTCGGATGGATTGGGTAATAGCCCACTTCGACCCGCCCTCTCGGATGTGGGCGGACGCAGTGGCCGAGATGGCGCGCCAGCATCTGAGCGCCGAGACAAATGCCAAGGAAAGGCGTGTCTTCCTTAAGCGGAACCCCAATCCAGTCTATTTCGCGGCGCAACCACGCGTCTTCGTCGTTGACGCTCATCGGACCGCCGAAAACAATCGCGCCGGCGTAACCCCGTAGCGTTTCCGGCAGCGGATCGTCGAAGCACGGACGCCGGCAATCGAGCTCAAATCCTTGCGCGCGCAAGAGTCTTCCAAGCCGCCCCGGAGTCGAGTGGGCGTTATGCAGGACAATTAGAACCCTGCAGCAAGATTTGATCCCTTTAGGCATCGTTCCCAAGATGAAAAATATCAAACCGGGCTTCAGGGGAGGTGGGCCCGATTCTGCTGCAACCGCGAAATAACCGTTAAAATCAGGGCTTTTGGCAAAAGTGGCAAGAGCGAAATGCCGAGTTTGTTAAAGAATCCAGGCACAATCTCGCGGCGTCCGGCGATCAGCCCGGCGTAGCCCGCTTCGGCGACCTCCATGGCGGTGGAAACCGGTAAACGGCCCAGGTCCATGTCTGCACCGATACCAGCGCGGGCCTGAAAATCCGTCTTGGTGTAGCCGGGACACAGCGCCGAGACGGTGACGCCTTGCGAATGCATTTCCTGCGAGAGGGCGAGCGAGAACGAGAGAACAAAGGACTTGGAGGCGTAATAGGCCGCCATGCCCGGGCCGCCCGGAAAATAGGCCGCAATTGATGCTACGTTTAAAATCTTGCCGCGGGCCGAGCGAATACTGGGCAGGAACCGCAAAGTCATTTCAACGAGCGTTCTGACATTGAGATCGACGATCGCGAGCTGTTCGGCCGGATCGAGGCCGGCGGCCTCGCCGGCAAGGCCGAAGCCGGCGTTGTTCACGAGAACGTCCGGTGTGGCGCCTGCGGCGTCTAGCGCCGCGGCAAGTTCGCTGACGGCGCCCTGTTCGATCAAATCGAACACGAGCACCAAGGGTTGCGGCCTGCCGGACGCCGCGATTTCATCGGCGAGCGCTTTGAGTTTGGCACCACTGCGCGCGACGAGCGCGAGATCGTGACCATGCCTTGCGAAGACGCGGGCAAGATCGGCGCCGATCCCGCCGGAGGCGCCGGTAATCAAGGCGACGCGGCGCGTCTCGGGGCCGTCTTGTGTTAGACCCGTCTCGGTCATGCTTTCCCTTTCGCGGAAGGCACCGCCCAGGGGCCATCGAATGGGGCGTCCCGTGGCGTTTTTCCGGCGACCCGCTGGCGCAGCATGACCCTGTCGCGCGTCGAAACGCCGAGAAGTTCGGCGATGCGCCAGATCGTGTTTTCCTCGAATTCGTCGACCGGGCCGTCGGCAAATGCGATGTCCCACAGCATCTCCACAATTTTCCGGCATCCGTCGTCGTCAAGCGCGCGTTTCAGGACGCTAGTGAAATGGTAGAAATCGACAGCCTCGCGGTCGCTTTGCTCGCCTATCTTGACTAATTCCGAGGCTGCATTCGCGTCGAGTCCGAACCGCTCGGCGATGATTGTCTTCAGCCGGCGGCGCTCGGCGAGGTCCGTCTCGCCGTCGACATTGGCGACATGAATCAGCAAGGCCACCGCCGCGAGACGATAGTCCTCCTCGCCAAAACTCCGGGTGGACCCCTCCGCGCCGGCGACCCCGGCGATAAAACTTTTCAGGGCATCGAACATTTGCGGCTTTCCGAATCAGTATGCCATAGGCGCCGGGGGCGCTAAACGCAGTTCCACGATTTAGCGCAGCAGCAAGCAGGTCCAAAAGCCCTCGGGACGCCGATAGACGGCGCGCAAGCCGGCGATCCAGGCTTGACACTTTTGGCGCGAGGGAAAGCAGAGCTTGTCATCCCGCCAATCGATGAGGGTTTGCCCATTGCCAGCTTCAAAGTGGCGGCCGCCGGAAAAATGCCCAAGCCAGACGGAAGCCCAGGGCAAATCTTCCGCCGTGGCCGTGGGCGGTGCCCAGACCGGCGCACCGATGGAGCAGGGGACGCCGTTCTCCGGATAGTCCGCGGCAGCGGGAGGCGGCGGCCCGAAAGCCCAATCCGCGGCGTGACCGGCGGCGCAAAAGCCTAACAACGCGGCGATGAATAAAAGCCTCCGCGCCAGGGGCCATCCTTTGGCCGCCACGCCCGTTTTTCCGTCACTTCCTGCCATCCAAACCATGTTTGGATCCTTGCCCATCAGGGCATCTCGCCGCAGGTGCTATGGTAGGCCGCTCGCCTGATCGACGGTGCAGCAATCCTGGTAGACGGGTTTGATTTACGGCCAGCGCGTCACCTCGAAATGGGCGCGCGCCGCATCCTCATTATTGGATTCGCCAGACCGGGTGACTTGCCAGGTGACTTGGAAGTGCCGTGATATTATGTCAAGGGCATGACGCCCTTTCTTGTTCCTGCCGTCGCCAGCTAGGATTTGGTTAGAAAATAAGCCCCCGGCACCACCACCCCCGCAACATCACAGAGCGCCGCTAGACCGACCAAGCGGCCGGAGTTCGGCGCGGTCCGGCTTAGGCCGGCGGCGACCGGCAGACGAGCGTCCTCGTTCAGAGGGTTGTCGGTCTCCTTGGCTTCGTGTTTATTGCCCAGAGCCTGAAGGAAGCGGGCTGTCCAATCGTGGATGCTGTTCGCGCGAAGCACCGCCATCAAGGCGTTCCAGCGGTCCTTGCGTTCTTCGAGCGGCATGGCATATGCGCGTGCGATGGCGGCGGCGGTCGCTTCAATATCGTAGGGGTTGACGATCAGGGCGCTTTTTAGTTCATGGGCGGCGCCGGCGAATTGCGACAAGACAAGCACGCCAGGATTATCCGGTGCTTGCGCCGCGACATATTCTTTCGCGACGAGATTCATGCCATCGCGCAAGGGTGTCACCAGGCCGATCCGCGCGATACGATAAAGCCCGGCCAGGGCCGACCGGCCCATCGTCTTGTTGATGTAGCGCAGCGGTGTCCAATCGACATCGCCAAGCTTGCCATTGACGCGGCCGGCTTCTTCCGCCAATTCGCGCTGCAAGCGGGCATATTCGGGAACCTCCGAGCGCGACTTGGGCGTGATCTGCAACATCGTCACCCGCGCCCGCTCCGCCTGCGGCGAACGTTCGAGGAACGTGCAAAACGCTTCGATTCGGTGTTTCAGGCCTTTGGAATAGTCGAGCCTGTCCACCCCGATGATCAGGTCCCGGCCTTCGAGGCTCGCGAGCGTGCGTTTCACGGTCATGGATTTTTCGGCGGCGCGGGCTTCCTTGGCGAAGGCTTCGGTGTCGATGCCGATGGGAAACGCGC
>DATARJ010000108.1:0-7131 GCA_036264205.1 Methylocella sp. | reverse complement strand
CGCCAAAACCGTGAGTCGCGCGTAGCCGCCATGGTGCCAGGCCTGCCAACGTCCGTTCGCGGATGGCAGCTGGAATAAGGGGTGGCTTCGCGAACGGGAGATATCCGCCATGAATATGGAAAAATATACCGAAAGGACGCGCGGCTTCGTTCAAAGCGCCCAGTCTCTCGCCATCCGCGAGGGTCACCAGCAGTTCACGCCCGAACACATTTTGAAGGTTCTTCTCGACGACGAGGAAGGGCTCGCCGCGGGGCTCATCGACAGGGCAGGAGGGCGTTCGCGCGACGCGCTCCGCGACACGGAGCTCGCGCTTGCCAAATTGCCGAAGGTGCAGGGCGCCGGCGCGGGCCAGCTCTATCTCGCTCCCGCGACGGCGCGCGTTTTCGACAATGCCGAAAAAATTGCCCAAAAGGCGGGCGACTCGTACGTCACGGTCGAGCGGTTGCTGCTTGCGCTTGCCATGGAGAAAGGCACGGAAGCTGCCAAGATCCTCGACCGGGCGGGCGTCACCCCGCAGACTCTCAACGCCGCGATCGAGGATCTCCGCAAGGGCCGCACCGCCGACAATCCGACCGCTGAAAACGCCTATGATGCATTGAAAAAATACGCGCGCGATCTGACCGAGGCGGCGCGCGCGGGAAAACTCGATCCGGTAATTGGCCGCGACGAAGAAATCCGGCGAACCATTCAGGTACTGTCGCGGCGCACGAAGAATAATCCGGTGCTGATCGGCGAGCCGGGTGTCGGCAAAACCGCCATCGTTGAAGGCCTTGCGCTGCGCATTGTCAATGGCGATGTGCCGGAAAGTCTGCGCGACAAGAAGCTTCTCGCGCTCGATATGGGTTCGCTCATCGCGGGAGCGAAATATCGCGGCGAATTCGAAGAGCGGCTGAAAGCGGTTTTAAACGAAATCATCGCCGCTGCGGGCGGCATTGTCCTGTTCATCGACGAAATGCACACGCTCGTGGGCGCCGGGAAGGCCGATGGCGCGATGGACGCATCGAATCTTTTGAAACCGGCTCTCGCGCGGGGCGAGCTCCATTGCATCGGTGCGACGACCCTCGACGAATATCGCAAGCATGTCGAAAAGGATGCCGCGCTGGCCCGCCGCTTCCAGCCAGTGTTCATTTCCGAGCCGACCGTATCGGACACCATCTCGATCCTGCGCGGCCTCAAGGAAAAATACGAATTGCATCATGGCGTGCGCATCACCGATGCCGCGATCGTCGCCGCCGCGACACTGTCGCACCGCTATATCGCCGACCGGTTCCTGCCAGATAAGGCAATTGACCTTGTCGACGAAGCGGCCTCGCGCCTGCGCATGCAGGTCGACTCGAAGCCGGAAGAACTCGACGAACTCGATCGCCGGGTCATTCAGCTTAAGATCGAGCAGGAGGCCTTGAAAAAGGAGACCGATTCCGCCTCGAAGGAGCGCCTGGAAAAGCTCAGTGGCGAACTTGCCGGGCTTGAGGAGAAATCGGCCTCGTTGACCGCGCGCTGGCACGCCGAGAAGGACAAGCTCGGCTCGGAACAGAAACTCAAGGAGCAGCTCGATGCCGCCCGCAACGAACTTACTCAGGTCCAACGACGCGGCGAATATCAGCGCGCCGGCGAACTCGCCTATGGCGTCATTCCGGATCTCGAAAAAAGGCTCGCCGAGATCGAGTCGAAACGCGGCGGCATTCTCGTGGACGAAGCGGTGACCGCCGATCATGTCGCGCAGGTTGTCTCGCGCTGGACCGGCATTCCGGTCGATAAGATGCTGGAGGGCGAGCGCGACAAGCTCTTGAAGATGGAAGAAGCACTTAGCCGCCGCGTCGTCGGCCAGGCGGAAGCGGTCAAGGCGGTCTCGACCGCAGTGCGGCGGGCGCGGGCGGGCCTGCAGGATCCTAATCGACCGATCGGCTCGTTCATGTTCCTAGGGCCGACAGGGGTCGGCAAGACCGAGCTCACCAAGGCGCTCGCCGGCTTCCTTTTCGACGACGAAGCCGCGCTCGTGCGCATCGACATGTCGGAATATATGGAGAAACACTCGGTCGCCCGCCTGATTGGTGCCCCGCCCGGCTATGTCGGGTACGAGGAAGGTGGCGCGTTGACCGAGGCGGTGCGCCGCAGGCCCTATCAGGTCGTCCTCTTCGACGAAATCGAAAAGGCCCATCCGGACGTCTTCAACGTCTTGCTGCAAGTGCTCGACGACGGCCGCCTGACCGACGGGCAGGGACGTACGGTCGATTTCCGCAACGTTCTGATCGTCATGACGTCCAATCTCGGCGCCGATTTGCTCGTGCTGCAAAAGGAGGGCGAGGATTCCTCCGCCGTCCATTCGGAAGTGATGCAAATGGTGCGCGCGCATTTCCGGCCGGAGTTTTTGAACAGGGTCGACGAAATCATCCTGTTCCACCGGCTCCGCCGCGAGGATATGGGAGCAATTGTCGATATCCAGTTTGCCCGGCTTGCGAAACTCCTCGAGGATCGCAAGATCACGCTCGAACTTCGGCCCGAAGCCCGCGCGTGGCTTGCCGACAAGGGCTATGATCCCGCCTATGGCGCGCGGCCCTTGAAGCGGGTGATCCAAAAGAACGTGCAGGATCCCTTGGCCGAATTGATCCTTGCCGGAGAGATCCATGACGGCGAAAAGGTCGCCGTTGGCGCTGACAAAAATGGTCTTCTGATTGCCGGGAGGGCGGTGGCCGGGTTAGCTGCCTGAGAGCCGTGCGATTTGCAAATGGCGGCACGGTTTGCCGCTACGGTGCGCGCGCGTTCGGCGGTCGCCGAAGAGCCGCGTCCGGTACGCAGGCCTGGCGGGGTGGTTCCTGTCCAAAAAGCCGCCTCATGAAGATCGCGGCGCGGAAAATCAAGCCAGCCGCGGTGAGTTTGCGGATCCACCGGGGACCGAGCAAAAAGCACGTGTGGATAGGGCCGCTCACCGCCCGGAAATGGTCGAAAATCGATTAAAAAATATGCCCCTCAGCTCGGTTCCGGTTATAATCGAAAACCCGACGATTTAGCCTTTGCCTAGAGCAGAAAGTCCGCACTCCCCATGGCCGAACCCGCCGCCGGGCTGCCAGTCCCTTTGGCTCCCGACACCGAAGCCTATTACGGCGCCAATTCGATCAAGGTGTTGCGCGGCCTCGATGCAGTGCGCAAACGCCCAGGCATGTATATCGGCGATACCGACGACGGCTCCGGCCTCCATCACATGGTCTATGAAGTCGTTGATAACGCCATCGACGAGGCGCTCGCCGGCTACGCCACCCGCGTCACGGTGACGCTCAATGCCGACGGTTCGGTCACTGTCACCGACGACGGGCGCGGGATTCCGACGGATATTCATAGTGAGGAGGGTGTTTCGGCGGCGGAGGTCATCATGACCCAGCTGCACGCCGGCGGAAAATTCGATCAGAATTCCTACAAAGTTTCGGGCGGGCTGCACGGCGTGGGTGTGTCCGTGGTCAACGCGCTGTCGAGCTGGTTGACACTGCGGATCTGGCGCGACGGCAAGGAGCATATCCTTCGTTTCGAACATGGCGACGCAGTCCTGCCACTTGAAGCCACGGGGCCCGCGCCGGAAATCGCCGGAAAACCCAAACGCGGTACCGAAGTCACCTTTCTGGCTTCGCCCAAGACGTTCACGATGGTCGATTTCGACTATGCGATGATCGAACATCGTTTGCGCGAACTCGCCTTTCTGAATTCCGGGGTGCGCATCGAACTCGCCGATCTTCGCGGCGCCGAGGTCAAGCGGGAGGAGCTTTATTACGACGGCGGGCTTCAGGCTTTCGTGCGCTACCTCGATCGTGCCAAGACGCCGCTCATCGGAAATCCGATCGTGATCAAGGGCGAACGCGAAAAGATTACGGTCGAAGCCGCCCTTTGGTGGAACGATTCCTACCACGAGCATGTGCTCGCCTTCACCAACAACATTCCGCAGCGCGACGGCGGGACGCATCTCGCCGGTCTGCGCGCGGGGCTGACCCGTCAGGTGACAGGTTACGCGGAGCGCGCCGGTCTCGCCAGGCGGGAGAAGGTCGATCTCAACGGAGACGATTGCCGCGAAGGCTTGACTTGCGTGCTCTCGGTGCAGGTTCCCGACCCTAAATTTTCCTCGCAAACCAAGGAAAAGCTGGTGTCCTCCGAGGTGCGGCCCGCGGTGGAAGGCCTCGTCAACGAAATGCTCGGGGCCTGGTTCGAGGAACATCCGCAGGACGCGCGCGTCGTCGTCGGCAAGGTGGTGGAAGCGGCGCAGGCACGCGAAGCGGCGCGCAAGGCACGCGAACTAACCCGCCGCAAGGGGGCACTCGATGTCGCCAATCTGCCTGGCAAACTCGCCGATTGCCAGGAGCGAGATCCGGCCAAGGCGGAGTTGTTTCTCGTCGAGGGCGATTCGGCGGGCGGTTCCGCCAAGCAAGGCCGGAACCGGGAGTATCAGGCCGTGCTTCCGTTGCGTGGCAAAATCCTCAATGTCGAGCGGGCGCGCTTCGACAAGATGCTGTCGAGCCAGGAAATCGGGACCTTGATCACCGCGCTCGGCACCGGGATCGGACACGACGACTTCAATGTGGACAAACTGCGCTATCACAAGATCATCATCATGACCGATGCGGATGTCGATGGCGCGCACATCCGCACGCTTCTGCTTACGTTTTTCTTCCGCCAGATGCGCGAGCTTATCGAACGCGGGCACCTTTATATCGCGCAGCCACCGCTCTACAAAGTAAAGCGGGGCAGCTCCGAGCAGTATTTGAAGGACGAGCGCGCGCGCGAGGATTATCTGATCGGCAACGGTCTTGAGGCCGCCGTGCTGAGGCTTGCCAGCGGCGAGGAGCGCGCTGGCGCCGACCTTCGCGCGATCGTCGAGGAGGCGCGGATCGTGCGCCAGATTCTCGCGGGACTCCATTCACGCTACGATCGCCAAGCGGTGGAACAGGCGGCGATAGCCGGCGCGTTGACGCCGCTGCCGCCCGGAGACGAGGCTGAGGCCCTGAGTTTTGCCGCAACGATCGCCGCCCGTCTCGACGAGCGCGCCGAGGACATGGAGCGCGGCTGGAGTGGTGCGGTCGCGAATGGCGGCTATATCTTCACCCGCGAACTACGCGGCGTGCGTCAGGCAGTTAGCCTCGACGCCGGGCTGTTGGCTTCGACCGAGGCGCGCCGCCTCAACGCGCATGCACAATCGCTGCGCGAGGTCTTCGCAAGGCCTGCGCTTTTTCTGCGCAGGGGCGATCAGGCCCAGGTTTCGGGCCCAGGCGACCTCCTCGACATGGTGATGGCGGCAGGGCAAAAGGGCATTTCCCAAATGCAGCGCTACAAGGGGCTCGGCGAAATGAACCCGGATCAGCTCTGGGAGACGACGCTCGACCGGGAAGCGCGGACCCTGCTGCAGGTCAAGATCAAGGAAGGCGACGACGCCGAGGATATTTTCGTCAAATTGATGGGCGATATTGTCGAGCCGCGCCGCGAATTTATCCAGGAAAACGCGCTGAGTGTCGCCAATCTAGATGTCTAAAGCGTAGTCAGCGTCCGCTCACGGTGCCCATGCCGATACCCCTGTCGCGGCTCACCCACGCGCGCGGATCGCGCCGCGCCCACGGCCGCCTCCAATTCCTCTTCCACGATGGCTTCGATCGTGTCGGCGTCGAATGTCTCCGGTTGGCACACCGCCGCCTTCTTGGTATCGTCCTGCATCGCGTCATCCTCCGGCACCCGCCGCCAAGCGGGCGCAGCTGCTTGAACTCAACTGCGCCGGATGATGAGGCGACTTCTACTTTTCCACCAGCTTCAAGACACTACCCGTCCCGTTAGTCCTGGAGAGTCCAACCGACGAAGAGGAGACAAACACCATGAAGAAAGCCTTGGTTCTCTCAGCGTTCCTCACCGCGCTGTTTACGCTGCCCGCCCTAGCGCAAGTGCACACCCTCGTGAAATTCGACGGGGGAATCGGGGTCATTCCCGTCTCCAGCGGCGTGGGACCGGGGCCCATCTCCACGGCCGTGAACCTGAACATTGTCCGCGGGGTCCAACCGGCTCCCCAGATCTGGGTGATCTCCGCTCTCAAGGCGACCGTGAAGACCAATGGGAATATCCGCGTCGACGGCCGGGGCCTGCTGCTGGGTGGAGGCAACGGGATTGGCTTCAACGCCAACGCCAGCGTCTTCGCGACGCTGATTTGTGAACCCACAGCACCCTTTACCCTGCACAGCACGAATCCGGCTGGCGTTCCGCTCGAGCCAGATGGCGACTTCCGGATCGACGATGTGCTGAGCCCGGTGCCACCGGCCAACTGCGTCAGTCCCGTGCTCCTCATCCGCGTTACGGTCGCCGGCCAATGGTTCGCTGCGGGCATCCCGAGGCAGGACTGACCTCGGATCTTCGCTGATTCTTCAACGCTGTCCACGGTCGCACCCGGACGGCCGCAAATCCTGCGGTCCAGCGCGACTTTCGCATGGCAGGCGATCGTCTGGCCGCCGAGCGTCGCGGCCTTTGTTATCCGAGCCACACGACAGATTCCGAATGGACGCTCATAGCGCCTCTGATCCCGCCGGCCCGGCGCAGAACCATTGGGGTGAAAGACGATGCAAGGCAAGGCGTTTGACGTGACCCATACCGATGAAGAATGGCGGCGCCTTCTCACCCCGGAACAATATCGAGTGATGCGCGCGCATGGCACGGAGGCGCCGGGCACCTGCGCCCTCAACTATGAAAAGCGGCCAGGCGTATTTGTCTGCGCGGGATGCGGACAGCGCCTTTTCGTGTCGGCTAAAAAATTCGAGAGCGGCTCCGGCTGGCCGAGTTTTAACGATCCCCTCGAAGGCGCCGTTGAGGGTACCGAGGACAAAAGCCATGGCATGGCGCGGACGGAGGTGCATTGCAGCCGCTGCGGCAGCCATTTGGGCCACGTCTTCGAGGACGGCCCGGCGCCGACGCATCTGCGCTATTGCATCAATGGCATCGCCATGAATTTCATGCCCGAGCGGCCCTAGGGGTGGCCGCGCGACCACGATAGCGGCCCGATTCCGTTATTCGCAATTCGCATGCGCGCCCATGCCCGCGGTCGCTTGCCCCAGGCAGCCGCGCTCGTTACCGTTGGCACTTCCCGGCACAGACAAAGGCAATCATCATGATCGATTTCTA